>CANHJJ010000353.1 GCA_947460565.1 Bacteroidota bacterium | reverse complement strand
TCATCCTGAGTTTACAACAAATCAACATCTTGACAACAACAACAATTTTTTAAAAAAATAGTCTACTTTTGAATAGTCTATTTTGGGGGAGCATACACGACCATAGGGCACCTTGTGACCTTTGTAGTGATTGCTTATGCTTTGTGTTTTAGGGCAGCGACTCCGATTAGCCCATGGTTGTTGTTTAGCGCAGTGCCACCGTTTTGCAGATTGGCGATGGGCGGGCTTTACACCACAAAAGTTTCTACGGAGAACTGAACTTTCGGCTACCACAAAACTGTCTGCGGAGTAAAGACTGTCCCGATTTTTCATCGGGAAAACCCCGCCTATTGCCAAGGTGCTGTTATGCGGTCGTGCTTCGCTTTCCATGAAAGTCTGCTTTTTTTATGCAATAACTTTCTTACGAGTTGCTGTTGTTGTCGCTGTTCGAGCAAGTCTTTTTTTTCGTTGTTCTTTACGCAACTTGATAAATGCACTAAATTCTTTTAATTCCTCGTCTGTCCATGGTTTGTCAAGAACGGTGAAGTCGACATTTTTAGGTTCTCTAATTAGTCCCATTTTGTTTATGATTTAAAATATTGATTAATTAATCTGTTAGCTGCTGGAGTTTCAATCATCATTTTTGTCCCACGAAAATGAGTTGCGTATAGTGTCTCCTGATAGTGTTTTACTAGAACGGTTTTAGCGTCAAATGCAAGATAGCCGTCATAACCTTTGGCAAAAGCAAGTTTACAAGCAAACGCAACTAAGTTACCTGGAACTCCTGCATAAATTTTTGTCTTGCCCTTATTGAACTTCACACTTTCAATAAGGTTCATGTAAATGTGGTCGCCTTTGTCGCTCAAACTTATAAGACCTTGAATGATTTTTACATTGTCTTTAATAATAAGCTTGTAAACTTCTCTGTCAGCAAGTTTTAATTGTCCTTGCCAATTAAACTGCCAATCTGTTTTGTTGATTTGTCTTGTGTCTTTGCTAAAAAGCTGAATAACATCAGTGTCAAAGATGTCGCCCGAAACAACATTTTCTATGGAGTTCGTCAATTTGTCAATCTCAATACTAACTAATATTTTTTTCTCTTTTTTCACCTGTCAAAGATACGAAATATATGTCAAAAAAACTGTTGATTAAATGCACAAATATTGCGATTTAGAACTGTCGTCATAGCCTTGCCCATAACTTGCTTATTGGCGAACCCCCGGGCTGGTGCACGCCTGTGGCGTGTATCTTTCCTATATTCTCATGCCTCATATCAATTTTAATAAATTTTACCATAACAAATTTGCCTATGTTTAGTGTTTAGCGCAGTGCCACCAGACATATAATGAGCGTTTGGTGATAACACCAGCCGCATGCAAAGAATTAGGAAGAAAGTTTCAACTAAATTATATGGCTGGCATTTAGCTTTAGTAGCTATCCAATCAATCCCCTAAACTCATCTTCGCTAATAATATGTATATTCAAATCGGTAGCTTTCTTCAATTTTTCAGGACCCATTTTATCACCTGCTATTAAATAATCTAAACTCTTTGAAATACTTCCCACATTTCTACCACCATTTACTTCAATCAGTTTTTTTAAATCATCACGGCTCATGCTAAACACCCCTGAAACAAGAAAACTTTTTCCTGAAAGTTTATCACTTCTCTCAATACTTTCATCATGCACAATAGCCATTTGAAGTCCATTGGCTTTTAATTTTTCGCATAAGTTTCTATTACTTTCAAGTTCAAAAAACTTCACGACATTCTCTGCTATCTTATCACCAATCTCATAAATATTTGCAATGTCTTCTTTTGTCGCATTGGCTATATTGTCAATGTTTTCAAACTGCTTGGCTAGTTTTTTAGCAACAGTTTCTCCAACCATCCTAATGCCTAAAGCAAACAACACGCGCTCAAAAGGCACTTGCTTGGATGCTTCAATTCCGTTTAAAATATTCTCAACAGACTTGGCTTTTAATGAACGTTTTTTCTTTTCTGTATCGCCCACTTCAAATTCTAAATCCAAGAGTTGTTCGTATTTTACTTCATACAAATCAGCATAGGTTTTGATCAAACCTATTTGATGAAGTCCAGTCACAGTCTCTGCACCAAGGCTATCAATATTCATTGCTTTCCTTCCTATAAAGTGTTCTATTTTACCTATCAATTGGGGTGGACATGCGGTATCATTCGGACAATAATGCACCACTTCTCCTTCCGCTCTTATAAGCGCAGTGCCACATTCTGGGCAGTTCTGTATGTATTCAATTTTCTTGGCATCAGGGAAGCGTTTACTCAAATCAACTGCTGTAATTTTTGGAATAATCTCTCCACCTTTTTCTACAAAAACAGTATCGTTTTCATGCAAATCAAGCCTTTCAATTCCATCTGCATTGTACAGACTAGCCCTCTTAACCGTGGTGCCGGCCAATTGCACAGGCTTTAAATTGGCCACTGGTGTAATAGCACCTGTTCTGCCAACTTGGTATGTAACTTCATTCAAAAGGGTACTAACACTTTCGGCTTTGTATTTATAAGCAATGGCCCATCTAGGAGTTTTAGCCGTAAAGCCAAGTTCTTGCTGTTGGAAATAGTTATTTACTTTTATAACTACGCCATCTATATCATAGCTAAGGTTTTTTCTCTCTACATCATACTTTTTGATAAAATCAAAAACATCCTCCAAGCCACGACACAATTGAAAATGGTCGCTTACCTGAAAGCCCCATTGGGCAGCCTTTTGCAAGCTTTCATGATGTGATTCACTCACACTTTCATCTGCATAAATAAAATAAAGAAAAGCATCTAAATTTCTTTTCGATACTTCTTTGGAGTCTTGCATTTTTAAACTCCCCGAAGCAAAATTTCTAGGATTTTTATAGAGTTGTTCTCTTATTTCATCTTCATCGTAACCCTTTTCTTCAAGCTCTTTTCTAAGGGTATTATTAAGTTTATCAAAAGTAGCAAGGTGCATAAAAATCTCGCCTCGTATTTCAAAATAGGCTGGATAATCATT
>CANHJJ010000352.1 GCA_947460565.1 Bacteroidota bacterium | reverse complement strand
TTCAAATCTTTTAATTTATTAATCTTTCAATCTAGTTTGGTTTATCCTATTTTGCAGGGCTTAATTTCATAATGACGAATCACAAAAAACAAGACATCAACATTAAGGGCGCAAGGGTGCACAACCTTAAAAACATTGATGTTACGATAAAAAGAAATAAATTAACAGTTGTTACAGGTGTATCAGGAAGTGGAAAATCGAGTTTGGTTTTTGACACTTTGTATGCCGAAGGACAGCGCAGGTATGTTGAGAGTTTGTCAGCTTATGCCCGTCAGTTTTTGGGCAAAATGAACAAGCCTGATGTGGATTATATTCATGGCATATCACCTAGCATAGCCATTGAACAAAAAGTAAACACCAGAAACCCTCGCTCAACAGTTGCTACTACCACCGAGATTTATGATTACTTAAAATTATTGTTTGCTCGTATTGGCGTTACCTACTCGCCTATTAGTGGCAATGAAGTAAAACGTCATACGGTTGAAGATGTAACCAAGAAAATTGTAAGCCTTGCTAAAAGTACCAAGGTTTATTTGTTGGTTGAGATAAAAACTGAAAAAGATACACTAAAAAAACAACTAGAGACATACTTGCAAAATGGTTTTAACAGGTTGATGTTGGGTGAAGAAATGATGCAGATTGAGGATTACCTTGCATTAGAACCTCAGTTGACTAAGGCCGCCAAACCAAAGAAGGAAAGCACAAAGAAGACCGCAAAAAGAGCAGAAACTGATAGCCAATCTAAAGTATCAATCCAGTCCGAAAGCTCACTTTCACTGCTTATTGATCGTTTTGCCATCGGACAAATAGATGAAGATTTTCAAGCCCGGGTATCAGATTCAGTGCAAACGGCTTTTTATGAAGGGCATGGTGAATGTTTGCTTCATATGGTGAACGAAGAGGGAAAGATTAGCAATGAGGTTTTCAATAATCGTTTTGAATTGGATGGCATCCAGTTTGAAGAACCAACGGTAAACTTTTTTAGCTTTAATAACCCTTTTGGTGCTTGTAAAACCTGCGAAGGTTTTGGCAGTGTGATTGGAATTGATGAAGACCTAGTAGTTCCAGATAAAAGCTTAAGTATATACGAAGATGCGATAGTGCCTTGGAAAGGCGAGAAGATGCAAGAATGGAAAAAGATGTTTGTTCAGATAAGCAGAAAGAACGACTTCCCTATTCATAAGCCTTATTATGAGCTCACCCCACACCAAAAAGATTTCTTGTGGCAAGGAGGCAAAGATTGGGAAGGTGTAAATGCTTTTTTTAAAGAATTAGAAAAACAAACGTATAAAATACAATACCGTGTGATGCTTGCTAGGTATAGAGGTAAAACCACTTGCCCTGATTGCAAAGGAACACGTTTGCGTAAAGATAGCAATTATGTTTTAATAACACCGAGTGCTGCTCCAAAAATAAATAAAGAAACCTTGCAGGTGCTTGGTGGCAGGGCTTCCCTATCACAAATCATGTTGATGAGCATTGACGAGTGTTGCAGTTATTTCAATCATTTGGTTTTATCAGAGCAACACGAAAAAATTGCCAAGCGCATATTGGTTGAAATAAAAAACCGCATCGACTTTTTGCAAAATGTTGGTTTAGGTTATTTATCCCTTAATCGTTTATCCAACTCATTAAGTGGTGGCGAAAGCCAGCGTATCAACCTTGCTACATCCCTTGGAAGTAGCCTTGTTGGCTCATTGTATGTATTGGATGAACCTAGTATTGGATTGCATCCTCGCGACACAGAGAAACTGATTAGTGTATTGCAAAAACTAAGAGATATTGGCAACACCGTTGTGGTTGTTGAGCATGATGAAGAGATTATGCAAATGGCAGATGAAATAATTGACATTGGACCATACGCAGGGATATTGGGCGGCAACAAAGTGGCTCAAGGTACTTTAGAAGAAGTGAAGCAAGACACTAATAGTTTGACAGGTAAATACCTCAACAATATTGAGCGTATTGACATACCTTCAAAAAGAAGAAAAACCAACGAATTTGTTGAACTGAAGGGAGCAAGACAACACAATTTAAAAGGGGTGAATGCCAATTTTCCTTTGCATGCTTTCACGGTGGTTACGGGTGTATCAGGTAGTGGGAAAACCACTTTGATAAAGAAAATCTTATACCCTGCCATTCAAAAGCATTTGGGTAACTATAGTGGTGAAAAAACAGGTGCCCATGATAGCCTTGGAGGTAACTTAAAATCCATCACCCAAATAGAAATGGTGGATCAAAACCCAATAGGTAAAAGCAGTAGAAGTAACCCTATCACTTATATCAAAGCGTATGATGGTATCAGAGATTTGTTCGCTAGTCAACCCATATCCAAAGGTAGGGGTTACAAAGCACAACATTTTAGCTTTAATGTAGATGGAGGCCGCTGCGAAACTTGCCAAGGCGAGGGTGAAGTGACGATTGAAATGCAGTTTATGGCTGATATTCATTTGCCTTGCGAAGAATGCAAAGGAGCTAGATTTAAAGAAGAAGTTCTTGAGGTAAAGTATAATGATAAATCAATTAGCGATGTCTTGAATTTAAGTGTGGATGAGGCCATAGACTATTTTGCATCTGAAGGCAGCATCATCAATAAAATAAAGCCTTTACAAGAAGTAGGTTTGGGCTATATTAAACTTGGACAATCGAGTAATACCTTGAGTGGTGGTGAAGCGCAACGTGTGAAATTAGCCACCTTTTTAGGTAAAAGGGCTGGCAGCGAGCATGTGCTTTTTATATTTGATGAGCCCACTACTGGACTACATTTTAATGATATCAAGAAACTATTAAACTCTTTCAATGCTTTAATTGAACAAGGTCATACGATTATTGTGATTGAACACAATATGGATGTGGCGAAGTGTGCTGATTGGATTGTTGACCTAGGACCAGAGGCAGGAGACATTGGAGGAAACCTTGTATTTGAAGGTACTCCAGAAGACTTGCTGAAAGTGAAAACCAGCTATACGGCCAAGGCACTTAAAGAAAAGTTTGTGGCTA
>CANHJJ010000351.1 GCA_947460565.1 Bacteroidota bacterium | reverse complement strand
GCTTTTTTGATGTCTTCAGCGGTTTTCTTCATGGCAAATTTTTTGCCTTGTAAATTCATTAAGATAATCACATCATTCATGCTGCTATCGGCAATGGTAGTTATTTTACCGGCTGCATTAGGCATTTCTACTCTGCTTTTTCCATTTTTGAAATATACGGTGGCGTCTTTAGGCAACATAGCTTCAAATCTTTTGGCCTCGCCTGTTAGGTCAGGATAAGTGATGTCGTAAAACACTTTTCCTTCTGTTAATTTGTTTTGCGCCCAAGTTTGCATGCTTATGCAACATAGTAGAATGAATAATTTGTAGTTCATGTGTATTACCAACTTAATTTTTCTTTGTTTAAAAATGCATTAATTCCTTTTTTGCAATCATCGCTTTTGCGAGCATTCATGTTCATCTTGGCAGCATATTGTAAGGCTTCATCCATGGATAGATTTTGCACCTCAGCAATCATTTGCTTGGTCAAGGCAATGCTTTGAGAAGAAGTTTGTTTACATAGTTTTTTAGCAAATTCAAATACTTCTTCTTCTATCAACTCTGCATCAATAATAGCATTAATCAGGCCAAATTGTAATGCCTTTTGTGCATCAATAATATCACCTGTAAGCATCATACTGCGTGCATTGGTTTCACCAATTTTTCTAATCAAGAAAACCATCACTATGGCGGGTACGAATCCAATTTTAACTTCGGTGTAAGCAAACTTGCTAGTAGGAGTGGAGAAACAAAAATCGCAAATACTAGCTAAGCCACAACCACCCGCCAATGCTGCGCCTTCAACCTGCGAAATAACCACTTTAGGTGAAAGGTGAATCATTTTGTATAATTCCATCAAATGAAGAGAGTCTTGAAGGTTTTCATCATCCGTATTGGTTTGTAGTTTTTGCAAAGACGCCAAATCAGCCCCACTACAAAAAGCTTCACCATTGGCTTTAATCACAATCACTTTGCAGTTTTCATCTGCTTCTGCTTTTTTAAAAGTGTCTTTAATGAATTGAACAAAATCGTAGCTAAGTGCATTGCGCTTTTCCGGGCGATTAAGCGTGATATAGGCCACGCGTTCTTTTACTTCGTAATTAACTAAATCCATATTGTTTATAATGCTATGCTATACGCACCTGTTTCATTCAGGTCAACAAATAAAATATTTAATTCCTTTAGTTTATTAGCAAAATACTGACGTTTGCGTACTGATAAGTCAGAACTTAGTATAAACAAGGCTTCAGGGGTATTGGATATTTCATTGAAATCCATAAAAGTTCTTTGTGTGATCAAGATTATGTCATTTTTAGCCACATCTTTCAAGGCAAGCTTGTTTCTATTAATCCATAATTTTCTATCTGGTAAATGAATAATGTATGAATGTTCAATACTTCTTTTGTCTATCTTATCAGCTCCTTGCGACCAAATATGTTGTTGCACATGAAAACGAAATCTCTCTTCATCATTTATCAAAACACTGTCAGCATAAAAGTAGGATACACCATTTTGAATGATATTAAAAGCGCTGGCTTTAGGAATTTTATAGAATGTAATGCTCTTTTTTGTTTGATTAACAAAACTTTCGTATCCATTGTAAACACTGATGGTGAAGCAAAGTGAAAGTGCATACCTCAAATAGCGATGTTTAATATGAATGAACCAGAAAAATACATACAAAATGAGGAGGTAAATCATCATGGTTTCTGCAATGCTGATGTGTATGCCATTTATATATGAATAGGGAATATCCTCCACAAGCATGACAATCTTATTGGTGATTATGATAAGCCATTTACTCAAAAATCCTATTATAGAAGCTGCCCAGTCCCAAAAGCTCAAAACCATTAATCCAATATCTAGGAATAGGATAATTGTGGTTAGTGGAATGATGATTAGGTTTGAAAATAGAAAGCAAAAAGGGAATTGATGGAAATACAACAATCCAATTGGAAAGGTAGCAATTTGTGCTGCAATAGATACCGCTGTTATGGTCCAGATTTGATTTGTAATCCAATATTTGGTGGTATACCAATCATAAATTCTTTTTTGAAAAGTAACTATTCCCAGTACTGCCAAATAACTAAGTTGGAAGCCCACATTGGCAATGATATTGGTATCAAAAACTAGAATTACAAACGCAGAAGTCGCAAGTGTATTGTAAATATTAACATCCCGTTTACTCAGTTTACCAATAATCATAAAGCTAAACATAACCGTGGCTCTTAAGATAGAAGGAGAGAAGCCACACAATAATGAATAAGCCCAAAGTAAAACTAAACTTATAAAAGCCTTAATCAATTGACCCCATCTTTTTTTGTCTAGGAATAATAAGAGTTTTGAAATGATCCAAAAGATGATTCCCACGTGCATTCCACTTACTGCCAAAACATGCAAAGTCCCCGTATTTGAGTATGCTTTTACCACATCTGCATCTATGTCATCATCGTATCCATATAGCAAAGCTTGACTTACTGCCACTTCTGTTTTGGAGGAAACATATTTGTTTAAAACCTCTTTAAAATAGTTTTGTGCTTTGTATGAAAAATCGAATAGTACATTTTTGTATGACTTACCTGTTTTGATTAAATCATTCACTCGCAAATAACTTTGGTGGTATATATTGTTAAATGCCAAATACCTTTTGTAATTGAATTCATAAGGATTTTGGGGAGGAGAGGCTTCTTTATAGTTTGATTTTATCAGTAAAACATCTCCATAATGAATGTTATTGACAATACTACTGTCTTTTTGAAAATAGATAGCTAAGTTTCCGATACATACTTTCCTATTACCCATACTATCAATGGCACTTATTACCTCAGCCAATGCTTTGTAGGATTTTTTTCTTTCTAGTAAAGGTTCTTTTATTCGAACCTCTATGTATTGAGATTTATGTTTACTAAAATGATTGGGTTTGAGGATGTCTTTTTGTGAAACATGCAATGCAATTCCAAAGCAAAAAATGAAAAGATTTAAAGCCAATCCTTTAATCCAATCATGTAAATAGGATTTTAGAAATAGCGATAATCCTC
>CANHJJ010000350.1 GCA_947460565.1 Bacteroidota bacterium | reverse complement strand
GTAGGCTAAAAAGCTATTAAACAAAAAAGGCAAGCTGTATCTCAGTGCTACAACTTTACGCCCTTGCTTCGATCAAGACCTGGGGGATTAAAAGGAGCTACTAGTACCGCTTGCCGCTGCAAAAGTAGTTTTTTTTATGGCATAGGCAAACTATAATAAATCCGAGTTTGAATAAATTTAAAATCATGGATAGTTTAAGATGGGTTAAACACTAGTTTATCAGGCAGTTAAAATAATGGTAAAAATCCTCTGAAAGTCTTAAACTTGCAGTCTTTTTTCACTATGTCAAAACAAATACTAATAACGGGTGGTGCGGGCTTTGTTGGCTCTACATTGTGTATCAATTTTAAAAAATTATACCCAAGCTATACTGTATTTGCTTTTGACAACCTAAGGCGCAGAGGATCTGAACTAAACTTACCTAGATTAAAAGAGGCTGGAGTGGTGTTTATTCATGGAGATATTCGTAATCAAGAGGATTTAAACCAGTTTGAACATTTAGATGTCATCATTGATGCATCTGCCGATCCTTCTGTATTATCTGGAATTAACTCCCCTATTTACCCTCTTATAAATGCCAATTTATTTGGAACAGTAAATTGTTTGGAATTGGCCGACAAACACAAAGCGGCTTTTATTTTTCTATCAACAAGTAGAATATACCCAATCAAAAACCTTGAATCAGCAGCCTTTGAAGAATTGGAAACCCGATTTGTTTGGAAGGACGAACAATCATTAAGAGGTATCAGCTCGAAAGGTGTAACAGAAGATTTCCCGCTTGAAGGAAGCCGCAGCTTCTATGGTGCCACCAAACTTGCATCAGAGTTAATGATTACTGAATACAACGAATTGCGCGGCATGCAAACCATTATCAATCGTTGTGGGGTAATTAGTGGGCCATGGCAAATGGGTAAAGTAGACCAAGGAGTACTGGTGCTATGGTTAGCTCGTCATTATTTTAAACAAAATCTAAGCTATATAGGCTATGGCGGAACGGGCAAGCAGATGCGTGATATTATGCATGCCGATGATTTGTTCGATTTGATTAACCACCAAGTGCATAATTTTGAATTATATAGTGGCAAAACCATGAATGTGGGAGGTGGACTAGACGTTAGCTTTAGCTTGCAAGAGTTAACTAAGTTATGCCAAGAGGTCACAGGAAACAGTATTGAAATAAATTCAGTAAAAGAAAATAGAACTGCAGATATTAGAATATATGTAGGTGATTCAAGCCAATTGAAAAAATTGAGTGGATGGAAACCCAAAAGAGATATTAAAAAATTGGTAGCCGAAACATTTGATTGGCTAAAACAAAACGAACATAATTTAAAAAACATATTAGGCTAGAGACGTTGCATGCAACGTCTCCACAATTTATATAATGAACATAGCATTAGTAACAGGAAGCAGCGGATTGATTGGGGGAGAATCGGTAGAGTTTTTTTCGCAAAAATTTGATTTGGTAATTGGTATTGATAACAATTTACGTTCCTATTTTTTCGGAGCAGATGGATCCACCATTTGGAACAAAGACAGACTGAGTTCAAAATACCAAAATTTTAAACCTTATGAAATTGACATACGTGATTATGCATCATTAGAAAAGGTTTTTGCTGAATATGGTAAAGATATCAAACTAATAATACATGCAGCTGCACAACCCAGTCACGATTGGGCTGCCAAAGAACCATTAACCGATTTTGGAGTGAACGCAACAGGCACATTAAACATGTTGGAACTAACTCGCTTACATTGTGCTGATGCCGTTTTTATTTTTACATCTACTAATAAAGTATATGGCGATACACCTAATTTCTTACCCTTGGTTGAACTAGAAAAAAGATGGGAAATTGATGAATCGCACCCATACTTTAAACATGGTATAGATGAGTCAATGAGCATTGACCAAACCAAACATTCTGTTTTTGGTGCTAGTAAAGTAGCTGCAGATGTAATGGTTCAAGAATATGGAAAATATTTTGGCATGAAAACAGGAGTTTTCAGAGGTGGCTGCCTCACAGGACCCAACCACAGCGGTGCTCAATTGCATGGGTTTTTAGCCTATTTAATGAAATGTGCCATCACCAAAAATCATTATACCATATTTGGATATAAAGGCAAACAAGTGCGCGACAATATTCACAGCCATGATTTAGTAAATATGTTTTGGCATTATTACCAAAACCCTCGTCAAGGAGAGGTGTACAATGCAGGTGGTGGTAGACATGCCAATTGCAGTATGCTTGAAGCCATAGATTGGTGCGAGAAAATAGCTGGAAATAAAATGAGTTTTAGTTATAGTGAAACAAATCGCATTGGCGATCATATTTGGTATGTGAGTGATGTGAATAAATTCAAATCACATTACCCAACATGGGATTGGACATTCAACCTTGAACAAACCTTAGTTGAAATGCATGATAAAATGCTTGCTAGAATAAAAACATCGTAAATACCAAACATGAAACTAAGCATTGTCATACCTGCTTACAATGAAGCCGAGTCTATTGGAGAAACCCTCCATGCCATTTATGATAAACTAAAAAGTACCAATATCAATCATCAGATATTAGTGGTAAATGATAACTCTAAAGATAATACACTAGAAGTTTTAAGTGATTTACAGAAGCTAATTCCTACACTTGATATTATTACCAATAACGGCCCAAATGGATTTGGTTATGCCGTTCGTAAAGGTCTTGAAAACTTTAATGGTGATTGCGTGGCAGTGGTTATGGCAGATTTGAGCGACTCACCTGAAGATATTGTTAAGTTTTATAACAAAATGCAAGAAGGATATGATTGTGTTTTTGGAACACGTTGGAGTAAGGGTGGTAAAGTGTATGATTACCCAACACACAAACTTTATCTAAATCGTTTTTTTAATAATATTGTTCGAATATTATTTGGGATAAAATATAATGATGTTACGAATGCTTTTAAAATGTATAAAAGAGAGACAATACAAGGCATTCAACCTTTTCTATCCCCTCACTTCAACCTTACTGTTGAGCTACCATTAAAAGC
>CANHJJ010000349.1 GCA_947460565.1 Bacteroidota bacterium | reverse complement strand
AATCGATTGGCAATTGCAGATGACGAGAATAGAATTGTGTTGTTTATAGATGAGGTGGCAACGATTGATAAGCAGAATCGACCTGAATTGGTGAGGTTCTGCAGAGAGCATTATTTTATACCGATTTTTGCAGCTCCTGATGCGGTTGCAGGCTTTGGTAAGTATTACTTTATTTATCCAAATGCAGGTAAGATAAATGTGAACGAGAAAGTGAATGCCATGTATGGTGAAACAAATAGTGTGGCTGTTAGATAATACTTTTAGATATGTTAAAAGCAGAACCAAAAACCATACTCAATTTTTTAGCTAACCATTTTGATAGCTTAAAAGATTTGTTTGATATACAATCGGATGAGGGTATTATACGTAAGGAGCAACTTATGCAAGTGCTTTCTGAGAGAAACGACCCTATCGAAACCCAGCTCATTGATTACAAAATCATTCGCAAAATTGGCGATGATTTTGAATTCAGGGATGTTTACTTTAAATTGTTTGAATTCATTTTGAATGAATTTAGACCACTGTTACCTGAAACCATTCAGAAATACGAGCAATCCATAGGTAAATTATTTAGTAAAATACGTGAAGGCATCAAAGGTGATAACCTTATTCTAAAAAACAGAATTGATGATTTAAACAATGAGATAAGGGAGTTTAGTGAGGCTGTAGAGAAAAACACCATCCGTTTATTAGCTGAAACAAGAGAGTTGAAATCTAATGTTGAGAAGCTTGACTATAAAGAGAAAGTGCGCAAGGCCAGTTTCTGGATTGATTATTATATCATTCCTTTAAACAATATTCTTGATATTAACCATGCCGAAAGTATTACCAATAAACTCTTTGATATTTCACAGTATGTAAACGTGCGTAGGCTTAATTTTAATGACGAGAACATTCGCCTACAGTTTGAAAAACTCTATAATTTCTTGGTGATGACGAATGACAATTTGCTTCGTCAGTCTAAATTATTAACCAATGAATTGTTGCCTTTAATTGAGCGCATCAGAACGGAATCAATTATTCTTACGGGTTGGATAGAGTTTTTGAAACAACCTTATAAATCAACTGTTCCAAAAATATTTAAGCCTGAAAGGTATTATCCATATAGCAACGACATGTATCTAAATGCCAAAGAGTATTTAGAACAGTTCGTTACAGATGAGAATATATTGATGGAAGACCCAGTGGCCAATAGCGATAAGTGGGTATTTAACAAAGAGCTTTATAAAGACAGAATGTTGCAACAATTGCCAATTGATAGTTTCTTTGATTGGTGCGGATTGACGCTTAGAAGTGAATATAAAGACATAGAAACGGATAAGTTTTTTGCCCTTACAGGCTTGCTTTTTGAAGATGATATTTTCTTGGAGTTAGATGAAAAAGAGCCAGATAGAAAACTCATCAAAACCAGTCAAATGACATTACGTGTACCAAAAATTAAGATATTGAAATATGGAATTTCCTAGATACCACAAAGACATCGTAAGCGATTTAATGGGCGGTAAGTTTATACTTGCCAGCGACCCCAAGTTTGTTTCTCTGAAAGAGAGTGAAGATTTTTATGCTAAGTTTTTCAGAGAAAGCTTTGCATACGAACTTGAAGTGAAAACTGATTTTGCTTTTATCCTATCATACGAAACAGGCGAACAATTGAGCCGAGATATTTGTCTTTTCTTTGCTGTTCTTAGCTTTGAGCTAGATAAGGACGGAAAGAACTTTTTAGAAGAAATTCAATATGCCGAGTTTGAAATGGATAAGATTGATGAGTATTTTCAAAATTCATCTTATGCTGAATTGATTTTGAATAACAACCAAATGAAAGACAGCTTTAGCAGAAAGCAGTTCTTTACTACCTTGAATCGTAGGAATATCATAGAGAAAACAGCAGAGAATAAGTTTACATTTACTCAGGCATACAAGGTTTTTGTTGATTTTGCAGCCGACTTTGCCAAAGGTAAATTGAGTGTGGCTGGTGTGGATTAGTAATCATAAGTGTTCGAAGCTTTAAAGTTTGCCTACCCCAAAGGGGTAAAATATTTATTGCCGTGGGTGAAACCCACGGTAAAATAGCAAAGAGCAAAACAGAACCCTGAAGGGGTTCAACATCAAAAAGCATGTTTCGAATAGTAATTATTAGTAATTCTATCCAGAAGATTACCCAATAGTTTTGTGACTTTTTTAGTGCCGTAAACAAATCATTGTGGTATATGAAAAAAGTCAGTTTTGGATTTTATTATTTTCGTACTTTCGCAGCATGATAAGTTGGTGGAAGATTCTCGGTATTGTTTGTGTGTTTTATGCCATTATTGGTGGCTTAACCATGCCAGTGCCTGATTTGCCTATTTTGGAGCAAAGCATAAGAAATTTGTATTACCATGTGCCTATGTGGTTTGGTATGATATTACTCTTATTGGCATCTATGATAAATGCCATACAGGTATTGAACAAAAAAGACCTTAAATACGATATCAAATCGGAGGCTTATGCCACCACTGCGATGACGTTTGGGGTTGTTGGACTGCTTACAGGTATGATTTGGGCCAAAAACACTTGGGGTGCTTTTTGGACCAATGACCCTAAATTAAACAGTGCGGCCATTGGTATGTTGATGTATGCTGCCTACTTTGTGCTTCGCAGTTCTATAGACGATGAAGAGAAAAAAGCCCGCGTTTCAGCTGTTTACAATATTTTTAGTTTTCCTGTGTTTTGTGTTTTGGTTTTTGTATTGCCTCGCTTGACCGATTCCTTGCATCCTGGTAATGGTGGAAACCCTGGCTTTAACAGTTATGACCTTGACAGCCGCTTGCGTATGGTATTTTATCCTGCAGTAATCGGTTGGTCACTTATAGGTTTTTGGATGTCGGATTTAAGTATCCGCACCCTATTTATCGAACATAAAAAAAATAATAATTAATCATGGCAAATATTTTAAATCTAATTCTTCTTCAAGCCATTCATAGCAGCGAACTTCCTGATGCAGATAACTCAGGAAAACTATATGTAGTTGTTGCTGTAATGTCTATTTTGTTTT
>CANHJJ010000348.1 GCA_947460565.1 Bacteroidota bacterium | reverse complement strand
GGCTGCGCACCTAAATTGGCTATTTGTTCTGCTTTCCAACCATCTAACAAATCCGTTACACCATCTACCATGCCGTAAAAAGCTACAGCTGCAGTGTTTGGAATATAAGAAAATACAGTGTTTTTAAAGTCATTTCCCACTTGCTTCATAATAATGTCGGCTAGCAAATAGCCCAACATTTTACGCTCTTTGTAAATATCGCGGTCGTTGCCTCTTGAGAAGTAAATACGTTCAAAAGAACATGATTTTCTCTCTAAGGCAGGCTTAATATTAACTTCTTCTATATGACCGTTTTTTTTGATAATTAGTGCATTTCCGGCACCTAGTTCTTTTATTTCACGAATAGGAATGTTGAAACCCGTTTGAATGGCGGGTCTTTCACTTGTTACCACTGCAAACTCATCGTTATAGTAGTAAAAACATGGTCTGATACCATTTGGATCACGCATCACAAAAGCATCTCCGTGGCCAATAACACCTGCCATCACATATCCACCATCGGCTTCTTTCAAAGCACGCTTTAGTATATTTGAAACATTTACATTTTCAGCAATTTTATCAGTAATCTGCTTATTGCTATGACCTTCTAGTTTAAAACGAGTGAAATTTCTTTGCACTTCATCATCCAAGAAATGGCCTATTTTTTCTAATAAAGTAACTGTATCGGCACGTTCAACAGGATGTTGCCCTAAACTTACCAATACATCAAACAATTCATCCACATTGGTAAGGTTGAAATTACCTGCCAACATCAAGTTGCGGCTAATCCAGTTGTTTTCGCGAATGAAAGGGTGACATAAATCCACACTATTTCCACCATGTGTGCCATATCTTAAATGACCTAGCAAAACCTCGCCCATAAAAGGTACGTTTTTCTTCACATAGTCAGCATCGTTCATTTGCTCTTTGCTTCCCGATTTAATAATTTTCTTCGAAATGCTATCAAAAATCTCGGCAATGGCGCCACTTGCATTGGCTCTTTTGCGGTAGATGAAAGTTTCACCTGGTTCAGGGTCTAATTTCACTACGCCCACTCCCGCACCATCTTGGCCCCGGTTGTGTTGCTTTTCCATCAACAAATAAAGCTTTTGAAGGCCGTATTGAGCTGAACCATACTTTTTTTGGTAATAAGATAGGGGTTTTAATAATCGAATTAGGGCAATGCCACATTCGTGTTTTATATCGTCACTCATAATAAAAATGGAGCAGCAAAGCTAATTGATTTGTTGAAAGGGATATATAATAAATCTCAACATTTTTATTTATTGTCGCTGATAACTTTATCCATAACCGTCATAAAATCAGCAGGGCCAAGGTAGCCCGGTTGCATCAACAAACTGCGTTTTACGGGTGAAATAAAATAGGTGGTAGGAAAACCTGTTGACTCACCCCTATTAAGCTGACCAAAAAATTCGGATGCTGTATAGGTTTGGCTATCAACTTTATATTTCAAATCGCTCAATTCAGGGTTGAATTTTATGGCAATAAAATGTTGGTTTAATTTTTTTACAACATCCGCATTGGCGTATGTATCACGATCCATACGCTTGCACCATCCACACCAATCGGTATAGGCATCTATCAATAAAATTTTTCCTTGTTTTTGAGCCAATGGATAACCTTCGTTCCAAGAGTACCATTTCAGGGTTTCTTGCTGTTTAGGAGCAAATGATACAAGTATTGGAAGAATGGCAATAAGAAATATTAGCTTTTTCATGTATTCAAATATGTTATGGCAAATCCAATTAAACAAATATTGCACCAAAAAATTAAGTTACAAACTAATTTAACAAGTATTTATCAGTCAAGTTATTTAACAAATTTATTTACCCAATGGTATAATTTATTTTAATAGTTTCCACAGATACTATAAAAATAAAATCACTCAAAGAACCTATCATTAAAAAAAATCCACTTGACACCCTAATTCTTTTAAACTAAATCCTTTCTTATTTTCTTAATAAAACCTTGATAGTAGTATTGCAGATTAAGTATAAAATATTTTCACCTTGTCCACTATAATTGAAGACATATTTGGAATTAGATGCGAATAAAGTGCTACGTATATCATCAAACTGTGATTTTGATGCAAGTGCTCTATGCAAAAATAAGCGGTGTTTCATATGATATATTTTGGGTGTAAATTTTGCAAAATGTTAATGAATTGGGTAAAAATTTTCTTTCTTAGAGTATCAGGCTTTGAGCCAAAATAAAAAAAAGTGTCTTGCAGAAATTAAGTTTAGGTGTAGTTTTGCCATCGCTTTTGGTTCCCGACACGGGTCGGGATGAAAAGGGAATCAAGTGAAATTCTTGAACAGTACCCGCTGCTGTAAGCACCGATTTGCCATGTGGTAAATCAAAAATTTTTGTTTCCTTCTTGTCACTGTTCCGCTATGCGGAATGGGAAGACTAACAAAAATGGTGCAAGTCAGAAGACCTGCCTTAGGCAAATATTATCATTGTGGCTTTCGGGAAAAAAGGCTGTGTGATGCGATAAAGGTGTATCTCAATTTTATTGTCATTCCTCATTCGTATTCATTCATTTTCATTCTCATGGCTCAACAATTGTTTCAAAACCAATGAAAAAATATTGTTGTATGCTTTTATGTTTGGTGCTAAGCGCATGGGCTGTAGCACAAGCTTATCAATCGGATACGGTTGACAGCAACAAGCGAGTATTGCACAACAAAAATCTAAAGCCCGTTGATATTTATACAAATAGATTGGATGCATTTAAAACAGGTGTAAAAACGCAACATATTGATACCTTATTTATCCAAACCCAACAAGCCAATTCGGTGGCAGAGGTATTGAGCAAATACAGCCAAATATTTATTAAGTCCTATGGTGCAGGCGGTCTGGCAACAGCAGGTTTTAGAGGCTCTTCGGCCAATCAAACCGCAATACTCTGGAATGGATTTAACTTACAAAGCCCCATGCTTGGACAAGCAGATTTTGCGCTACTACCTGCAGGCTTATTTGAAAATGTATCAATGGACTATGGAAGCACATCTAGCATTTATGGAAGTGGT
>CANHJJ010000347.1 GCA_947460565.1 Bacteroidota bacterium | reverse complement strand
CTTTCAGTTTGGCTGAGGTGTTTGTATTTCATAAGCAACTTAGACTGCCAGGTAAAGAAGCCTTGAATGCTATACATCCTAAGCCACCCAACCATCAGCTAATCAAAGTTGCACTTCGTGGTTGAATCCACCAAGTCAAAAATTACCAAGAAATTCTAAAATGCATAAACTACGTATCGCAATTGCCATTCCGACTTACAACCGAGTTGATAAATTAAAGTTTGCATTTTCAAAAATTGAAGAGCAAATTGTCGATCAAGACATAGAGGTTATTTGTGTGATTTGCAATACAGCTTCAACTGATGGAACAAATGATTATCTGAAAACATTAACGTCAAGTAAAGTCTCACTTGTCATTCATTCAACATTAGAAAATAGTATTTTTATTAACTGGGCTAAGTGCTTTGAAACAGTGCCCAAAGATATAGATTGGGTTTGGCTTCATGGTGATGATGATTTTCTTTTTGAAAATCAGTCTGTCAACAAAATTTGTCAGCTCATTAAGTCAAAGACTAAGGAGTTCAACGACTTATCATTTATTCATGCATGCCAAGCCAGAAGAAGCCAAAACAGCAAGCAAGTGTTATATGGTTCGCTATTCGACTTATGCAACACTTTTGGGTACCATGAGTTGCTAGGCTGGATGTCTAGTCTAATTATTCGATCAGATGTTTTCTTTAATTCTTTTGCACCTGCTTATAAAGATTTCTATCAGATTAAAAATGCAGATGATCTATTAGAGAAGAAAATTTCTGCTTATTTTCAAAGTTTTCTTATATTTAAAAGTTGCTACAACCGCACTGCATTATTTGTTGACATACCATTGGTAGAGCCACAAGACGAAGAGCAAACAATTGAGTCTATGCAACGATGGCAAGTAACCCACGAAGGCGAAAGGTATTTTTTTGTTGTAGATGATTTTCTAAAAATGAAAGACGAAGGTATCCTCAAGAAAGGGGTCAAGGCAGTATTTTTTCGATACATTACCTATTCTCTATTTGATAGATACACAAGTTACCTTATTGGCAAAGTCATCAATGATGGATCGCTTTCTTCTCGCGACAAAGAACACTTGCTAAGAATGAGGAATTTGACAACTCTTTTATCAGAACCTGCTGAAGCAAAATTATACCTGCAATGGTTTCAAGAATTCGAGAATGCATTACTTGACTATGAATTGGAAATTTCTAATATGGTTACCAAACGTAATAAATTGCTTAAAACACATGAACTTAGCGAACGGACAATCTATCCCTTTAAGGTATTGCCTTGAAGCAAAACTGGGCTAAGCTCATTTATCCCAATCTAAACATCTTTAACTAAAAAATATATCTATTCAAATAACTGCAGTAAATACTTATTGATTTCCTGTAAAACTGATGCCCACTGCCTTGATTCGTTTTGTCTAAACAACAACATAGAGTCATACCAAGGGCTGTCGTTCCTGAATAACAACCAGCGCCAATCTGGTATGAAGGGTAATAGCACCCAAGTCTTCTTGCCTATAGCGCCTGCCAAGTGGGCTACGCTAGTATCAACACTAATCACTAGGTCAACTAGCTCACATAGCGCTGCAGTATCCGAAAAGTCATCAATATATTCGCAGAAATTTCGAATGCAACTTACAGAAAGCGCCATGCTATCACTTTCACGAACCTCTTTTTGCATACTTATATACTCGTAGTCTGGCGGCAAGTTAGTTATCAATTCTTGCAAAGACAAACTCCGGTTTCGGTCATTCTTGTGTTCCGCATTACCACTCCAAACCAGTCCGATTCGAGGCTTGGTTTTCTCACCCAGCCTATCTTTCCACTCATGTAACTTTTGTGGGTCAGCTCGCAAATAGGGGCCTGATTGGGGAATGCTCTCTAAATTTGTTCCAAATGCTAGGGGTAAGGAAAGCAAAGGACAGTGGTAGTCAAATTCAGGTAATGGAGCGCCAGTTTGAACCAAATAGTCCAACCCATCAAGCCCCTCTAGCAAACTTAATAATGGACGAGGAGCTTCTAAGATAACGCTTGCACCCTTGTTTTTTAAAAATTTGGCGTATCGGCAAAACTGAATTACATCACCCAATCCTTGCTCAGCATAGATCAGGATTGTTTTAGTTGAAACGTCTTGCAACCCATGCCATACCGGCTTTGTAAAATTGCGATTGAATTTTGCAAATTCATCTCTTTTCCAGCGCCACTCATACAAGCTCCAGGCATTGATAAAGTCACCGAGAAGCAATAAGGTGATTGACTTGTTCCAATAAGCATCCGCATATTCAGGCTTGAGGTAAATAGCACGATCATAGGCTTGTAATGCGTTGTCGAATTGCATAGTTTCTTTAAACGCAACTCCAAGGTTTGAAAAAGACTCTGCATGGTTTGGATCAAGTTCAATAGCGCGCGCATAGCTAGCTATTGCCTCTTTCCATCGCATCATCGAGGTCAAAACAACGCCTCTATTGGAGAAGGCGTCTGCGTAGTGTGGTCTTAATTCAATAGCTTTTTCATGACTAATTAAAGCATCTTCAAATTTGAACAATTTTTCTAGCGTAACGCCTCGATTCGTATACGCCTCAGCGTAATTTGGCATTAAACTAACTGCTCGATCATGGCTTGATAAAGCGTCTTCGTAGCATGCCAATTCGCACTGAGTAACGCCCAAATTTGAATAGGCTTCAGCATATTCTGGTTTAAATTGAATAGCTTGAATGAAACAAGGTATCGCCTCCTCAAAACGCTTTAATTCTCTTAAAGTATTACCTAGGTTGGAGTACGCTATTGCGTAATCATTTTTCAACGAAATGGCTTTCTTGTAGCTAATCATCGCATCCTCTAATCTATTCAATTTTTTTAAAGTAATTCCTTTATTGTTGTATGCCTCTGCAAAATCAGGTTTTAATGCGATTGCTTTTTCGTAACTAGCTAAAGCAGCTTCATAGTCATCTAATTTTTCAGATACAAGGCCACGATTAACATATGCATAAGATTGGTGTGGTTGGATATCTATTGCTTGGTCAATTAGGTTTATAGCTAGGTGAAGATCATTTCT
>CANHJJ010000346.1 GCA_947460565.1 Bacteroidota bacterium | reverse complement strand
GTAGTATTTAAAGAATGTTCAACCTATAATACAGAGAGACTCACAATACAATGACAGCTAACTTGTATATAGATCCCATACCATGAGACCAATCTATCCAAATTTAGTCGGATAGGTCTCACAAATAGTTCTTTTAATGACAAATATAATTCAAAAAAAGTAATTCGTTTTGTAATATGATATAGGACTTACTTCTCTTGCCTTAATCCTCTATCCTAAATCCTTCTTAGCTAACTTTTCCATTCCCACTGCATGTCAACCAATTTTTTGTAGAGTCCATTTGGCATTTGCATCAGTTGCTCATGTGAGCCTTGTTCTTGCACTGTTCCTTTGTCAATCACCACAATTTTATCTGCATTTTTAATGGTAGAAAGTCTGTGAGCAATCACGAAAGAGGTTCTGTTTTTCATCAAATTTTCTAAAGCTTCTTGCACCAATTGTTCGCTTTCGCTATCCAATGAACTGGTGGCTTCGTCTAATATTAAAATAGCAGGATTCTTAAGTATTGCTCTTGCAATAGCAACCCTCTGTCTTTGTCCTCCACTCAGTTTAACACCTCTTTCACCCACAATGGTATCATAGGCTTCAGGAAACTTATTGATAAACTCGTGGGCATTGGCTTTGATGGCTGCTTGTATAATTTCATCATCGCTGGCATTGGGTTTACCATAAGCAATATTTTCTTTGATGCTACCACCAAACAACATCACATCCTGTGGCACATAAGCCATTTGTTTACGCAGTTGGCTCAAAGGAATGTTGCTTGCTTTCTTATCATCAAATAAGATGTCGCCTGCACTGGGCTTATAAAACTGAAGTAAGAGGGAAGCAATGGTACTTTTACCTGCACCACTTGGTCCCACAATGGCTATTTGTTCCCCTGAATTGGCGCTTAGGCTGAGGTTTTTCAGTACTTGTACATCGGTTCTACTTGGATAGTGAAAAGCAATATTCTCAAAACGTACATTTCCTTTCACCAAATTGTTGTTGCTCACTTCTACCATTTCAAGCGATACATCTTCGCCCGTTTCTCTCAATATTTCTCTCACACGTTGGGTAGCTCCTAGGGTTTTTTGCAATTGACTAAACATATCCGCAAAGCCTGCAAAAGTGCCACCTACAAATCCCGAGAAGATAACAAACATGGTTAAATCACCGGTACTTAATTGACCTTGGTTAATCATGTTGGCGCCATACCACATCACAAAAGCAATGGTTCCAAACACACTAAATATCATCATGCTTACAAATGCCCCACGGTAGCGAGCATTGCTTATGGCTGTATCTACAACAGAGAAAATGCTCTTGCGGTAACGTGCAATTTCGTAGGCTTCACTGGTAAAGGCTTTTACTACTGAGATACCTGAAAAAGTTTCATTTACGATATTGCCACTTTCAGCCAATTGGTCTTGCGCCTTGCGGCTCATCTTGCGTATTTTCATTCCGAAAACCACGGCTACCACTGCCACCAAAGGCACAATAGATAACATTACCAAAGCAAGTTTGGTAGAAATAACAAAGATAAAAGAAAGACCAATCATGAGGGTAAAAATACCTCTTAGGAATTCAGCCAAGGTGAAAGAAATGGCATCTTGTATTTGCGATAAATCAGATGAAATACGGCTGCTCAATTCACCCACACGTTGCTCTGTATAGAAACTCATTGGCATGCTAAGTAACTTGCTGTATAAGTCTTTTCGCATATCAGCCAAAGATTTTTCGCCCACTTCAGTCAACAGATAAATGCGCATGAAAGAGAAGATCATCTGCACACTCAATTGAGCAAAAATTAATAAAATAATAGTATTTAAACTCCACTGTATGGTTTTGATATCAAAGCCAAAATTACTTGCACTTTGAGGTAAATTAAGCTTAGCTCCTGGTGAGGCTGCATCAATCATCTTACCCAAAAGAAATGGAAAGAGCATGGTGGTAAATGCCGAAAGAGCAATGAACACCAATGCCAAGATAAACTTGCTGCGATAAGGTTTTAAATATTTGAAAAGTATTAATGCCTGACTTAAGGATTCTTTGGTGATTTTAGCTTTTTCAACTTCGGGTTTATTTGAGCCGTTGCTGTTGTGTCTAGGTCCTGCCATGTATATAAAAATCGTCTAAATGATTTGGGTTAATTGTAATTAATATCTGAACAAAAATACGTTCTATGGTTAAGCATTTGAACAAAACTTTTGTCAATAGAAATATAGTATCTCGAATGAACAAACTTATTTTATAAGCCAAATGCAACATCTTAAATTCTGCTAAACATTTCAAAATTTAGGTGAATGGTAGATTTGGAGAGGTTAAAACGAAAACTTGTTTAGTAAGAATCAAGTTTTACATTATTTAGCGTTTATTGAGCGGAGCCGAAATGCCATTTAGACAGCGCTCAATGAACGTTTCAATTATATCTTTATTTGTCTTTCTTTTCTTCTTTGATAGCAAGATCAACCGGCTTCTCTACTTTTTCTTCGAGTAAAGCAATATCCAATACTTCAAGCATGTTTTTTACGTAATGGAAATTTAAATCTCCAAGGTACGACATATTGATTTCACTAATATCTTTGCGGTTGGCTTCACATAAAATGATATCGGTAATACCTGCACGTTTTGCGGCTAAAATCTTTTCCTTTACCCCTCCAATTGGCAATACTTTACCACGCAAAGTAATCTCACCCGTCATAGCCAATTTAGGCTTAATTTTCCTTTGGGTGAAGGCAGAAGCCAATGAGGTCAACATGGTGATACCCGCTGATGGTCCGTCTTTAGGCACTGCACCTGCAGGCACATGTATATGGATATCAAAAGCATCAAAAACACGCTCATCAATGTCTAAATACTGGGCATTGGCCTTCAAGAAAGTAAGGGCCGTTACAGCAGATTCTTTCATTACATCCCCAAGATGACCGGTTAATGTAAGTTTGCCTTTTCCTCTAATCAGGCTACTTTCAACAAAAAGAATTTCACCTCCCACACTTGTCCAGGCTAAACCAGTAACTACACCAGCCACTTCATTACCTTGGTAAATTTCTTTTTCAACTCTTTC
>CANHJJ010000345.1 GCA_947460565.1 Bacteroidota bacterium | reverse complement strand
TGTTATTATAATTGCTTTTGTTTATCAACCTAAACTGAAAAAAACGATGCCTGTTATTGCCCACATTGATGCTACGGGTAAACAAACTATAGGCATTAGAAGGACTTGCTACCACTGCCCAAGCCCTTACCCAGTTATTAAAACGATTACGAAATTCCAATATCAACGAATCGCTGCTTTTGGCATTGGGCATGGCTCTGTATGAAAACGAAAGCGTAATGGAATCATTACCATTTGCTGTATTAGCCAAATCAAATGGAACGGATACAAGGGTATCTGCTCCACCATAACCACCACTGCTATTCGAATAGGTTTGTCCCTTTGCATTTTGGGAATCAAATATGACTGCATTGCCATACACATAATTTACATCCTCAGAGAATTTAACTTTATTTTGGTGATAGGCCCAATTGAAACCCATTGGTGTGGAATCTTGTGTATTGTAGTTCTTAAATGAATCATGAAAACCCAATTGTCCCTTGGCTGTGAAAACAATTTTACCTAATAAGTAATTTTCGGTATTGCCACTATTTAACTTACTATAATTAACAAATCGAAACTGAAAATCTTTGTATTTATAGCCAACCAGGTTCACATCAATAAGCACCTCTCTATATGAAACAGCAAGGGTTGGTGCTTGCCATATACTCTTCCAAGTTTGGTCTGGATTTTTAATTTGCAATACCAAAGAATCACCTGTTTGCCAAGTGCTACCTGTGCTGTAAACAAATGACATGAATGTATAAAAAGTAATATTGCTTGTATTGATATAATTTGATGTAAGGATATCAGCCACTCCATCTGTATTCTGATAAGTGATTCCATTTGCCTCTTGCGCATCAAAAATGGCATAACGATTAATGATACTCACATGATTGTCAAGCCATGCGGCTGTGTCAGGATAAATGCTGCTACTGGTATCAAAATTATCAATTAATGGGAAACGAGTATTGCTGTAGATTTTATTCAGACTATTGCTGTTCGATTTAGTGATATCGACATTTGGTTTCAATCCATTATCGTATTGCTTCAACTGCCAGTTTTGATAAAGGGGTGTTTCATATTCTTGGGCATAAACAAAAGCCAAGGAAAAAAGAGCCAATAAGGTAAATATGTATCTAAGTAAGCTTCGTTTTTCTTTCATTCTAAATTTATTCTGCTGATAAAAACAAGTCAACACTCTCACCCGAGCGGATGGTACCATCTGTAACAAACTCTGGATTTTGTCTTTTCACTTTGGTGTTCACAGTATCTTTAATTTCGCCTTCATACACAACAGCCCCTATGCTCAATTGAGATGATTGTAAAACACTTTTGGCATCTGCTAAACTCAATCCAGCTAAATTAGGCATGGACACCATGGTACTTCCAGTGCCATCTGCCACTATCAAATCAATAATGGCTCCTTTAGGTATTTTGGTGTTTGGCTGAATGCTTTTGTTTTTGTACAACATGTCCAACACCGCACCTGTAGCTATATCTGGCCTGTATACTACTGAGCCAAGTTTCAATCCCACACTCTCCAAAACCGATTCGGCATAACGTTGAGAGCTATTAATTAGATTAGGCATCTCAATGGCCAAAGCTGAGTTTGAGTTAAGGGTGATATAAATGATACGCCCTTCTTTCACTTTGGTATTGGGCTCAGGATTTTGCTCTACAATCGCATTTTTAGGAAATTCGTCCACAAAAGCTGTGTCTGTGATGATGTATCTGAGGTTTTTAGATTTTAACAACTGCTCGGCCTCTTCAAACTTAAGTCCTTTTAAATTGGGCAAGGTAAGTGACTGACCATGACGGGTATAAGCATTAAGCATACTGCTTGCCGCCCAGGCAATTACATATAGAAATAGGAATATTAAAAAAATATTTAAAGCGGTGGCTTTTAAAAACTTCATACATTACAAACGTAAAGTAAAATGCTATTTATACAAAAGCTTATTTAAAATTAATTTCCACCCTAGTTTAGAGGAAAAAGGATTTAGGCATGAGTGTGATGGGCTTTTCAGGTTTCTATCAGGGATTAGGGTTGAGGGACAAGGTTTAAGTTTTTGAGAATCTCATTCATCACTTCACCAAACCTAAGTATTAGTTTACCCCAAAGGGGTAAAACAATAATAGCCGTAGGTGAAACCTACAGAGATATATAATAAAGACAGCAGAACCCCGAAGGGGTTCAACATCAATAAGAATCTTTCGATGAAATAACAATTTCTATCTTTAGACCTATTATTACAAAATAAATAAATAAATAAACAACTATCAACGAACAACTTGCTATTACTTTCCAGTTTGGAAAATACTAAACTTTCCAGCCAACATTTCATCACTCAATTTTAATAGGTTGGGCTTTCCATAATATAGTTACATTTGCTATACAAATATTAATTAATAAAATTATGAACGAAATTATTTTAATTACAAGTCTAATTTGGGCAAGCTTTTGTATTTATTGGATGATACAAATGTTAAAATTGACAAAACAAAGTCGCATTATTAATTCAATGACTTTAAAAACATTATTGAAATATTGTGAAAGCAAAGGTGTTAACATTGACATTGAAAATATTCAGAAAGATGTTGAAGGAAATATTTAAGAAATCAAATAAATCCCTAAATACTATTTTTCCATTTCTTATTTCAACATAGCTGTTTTCAAAATACATTCAATTGAATTAAGCTGTTCAGGGTTTAGGCTCTTAATGCTTTCCTGACTTAACACAGTCCCATTGATTTGTATATAGTTGTTTTGGTTCTGTATCAATGTGTTTGAGGGGGTGGGCTGCAAATTGCCTATAATATTAAAATAAAGCTTCGCTGCTCCCATATCACCGTTTAATGCAAGTTCGTAAACGGTTGTAAGCAATCGTGTACTTAAAAACTTAAACTGCTCAATGTGGTTTTGATACAAAGGGCTGCTTGCATATTCTTTTAAGTGTTTGTGGGTGGTGGTTCTGCTCAATCCTGTTTTTTCTGCTATTTCAAAAACGCTTGGTGTTATGCCATGCTTAATTAAAAATTCGCTTATGGCATAGGTTATTTTTGCGTGGTTATTTT
>CANHJJ010000344.1 GCA_947460565.1 Bacteroidota bacterium | reverse complement strand
TGACTTTTTTGGTAACTATTTATAGTCGTTATTATCTGCATCGTGAACGAGGTTATAAAAGGTTTTTCAATACAGTTTTGTTTTTCTATTTAGGTTATAACATAACCGTCTTATCAGGTAATTTTGAAACTTTGTTTTTAGGTTGGGAGGTATTAGGTATATCCTCATTTTTATTAATAAGCTTCTACCGCGAGCGTTACTTACCCGTAAAAAATGCCATCAAAGTGTTTAGTATTTATAGAATTGGTGATGTGGGTTTGCTATTGGTGATGTGGCTGAGTCATCATTTGTGGCATGAGAATGTTACTTTTCTAAAATTGAATAATTACGAATTGGTTCATGAGCATTTGCAATCTCATAGTTTGATTGGCGTGTTTATATCAACCATGATTTTGATTTCTGCAGCAGCTAAATCAGCACAGTTTCCATTTTCATCATGGTTGCCAAGAGCCATGGAAGGTCCTACACCATCCAGTGCTATTTTTTATGGATCACTTTCAGTGCACATAGGAGTATTCTTACTTTTAAGAACTTTTCCTTTTTGGGATTATCAATTTTCAGTAAGGATTTTGATTGCATCTATTGGATTAATCACTGCCGTATTATGTGGATTAACCGCACGCGTTCAGTCTTCAGTAAAGAGTCAAATTGCTTATGCATCTTCAGCACAAATAGGTATAATTTTTATTGAACTTGCAGCAGGCTTTGAAAATTTAGCCTTAATACATTTTGCTGGCAATGCATTTTTAAGAACATACCAGTTATTGGTTTCGCCATCAGTGGTTAGTTATTTAATCAAAGAGCAATTCTATAATTTCACTCCACGCAAACATTCTGCTGAATACTCTCTACCAAATCGTTTGAGATATACCATATACTTATTAAGCTTAAAAGAATGGAACCTTGATTGGTTAATGTCAGAATATGTTTGGATGCCTATTAAACAGGCAGGAAGAAAAATGAGTTTCATGAGTTTTAAAACAACTTCAGTTATCTTTTCTATATTATTTACCATAGGGCTTATTGCTTTTCAATTGGAAAACACTATTCCTGATTATTTGCATCGATTTATGCCAGAATTTTATGCCTTTTTCGGATTGATATTGGTGTTAAAATCTTTTGCTGAAAGAGGCAACGCCTGGCATGCTTTTACACTTATTTTAATGAATAATTTTATGGTAGCTATGGCCATATCCTTCAACGAGCATTTCGAGTTTTCGCATACTGTGTTATACCTAAGTGGTATTATAATTGCGGGTATTGGTGGATATTTAAGTTTATATTCACTTAAGAAAAAAGAATTGGAAATCGACCTAATGCAATTTTATGGTCATTCATATAAACATCCAAGATTGGCATTTTTGTTTCTCTTAGTTTGTTTAGCTTTATCTGGTTTCCCAATCACACCCACTTTTATTGGTGAAGATCTAATTTACTCTCACATTGGGGATCATCAGGCAATTTTGGCACTAATTGTTTCAATTAGTTTTATTGTAGATGGTTTATGTTTAATCAGAATATATTCAAGACTTTTCTTAGGTGCGCCTATTAAAAGATTTCACGAGGTTGCTTTTAGGTCTTCTTAATGTCATTCTAACATTAGTTAAATACAACCTGTGTATGATTGAAGTATGTTTAACAAACAAAATAAATTTGTTCCGGCTGATGGTTTGCATGGTTTAAAAGAAAACTTGCAAGCCGATTCGCTTTCTGGTTTTCTGGTTTTTTTATTGGCTTTGCCACTCAGCTTAGGTATTGCTAAAGCCTCTGAATTCCCCCCAATAATGGGTTTGATTACTGCCATGATTGGAGGTATTGTAGTTTCACTTATTGCAGGTTCTAGGTTAACAATCAAAGGCCCTGCTGCAGGACTTATTGTAATTGTTGCAGGCTCTGTAGCTGAATTAGGTGGAGGAAACAATGAATTGGGTTGGCATTTAGCTTTAGGTGCTGTTGTGGTGGCTGGTGTTTTTCAGGTTTTATTTGGTGTTTTTAAGTTTGGTAAATTAGCTGATTTTTTTCCCCTTGCCGCAGTTGAAGGTATGTTAGCTGCTATTGGAATTATCATTTTATCTAAACAACTTCATGTGCTTTTAGGCATCAATCCTGTAAACGAATTGACTGGAAAGCCCTTGGTTGAACCATTAGAATTAATTAAGTTATTGCCCCATTCATTCATTAATTTTAATGCAAGTTCAACCATTATAGGAGTGGTAAGTTTGATCATAATTTTTGGTATGCCTATGATTAAACATCCATTGGTAAAGAAAATCCCAGCTCCACTTATCGTTTTGGTTGTTACTATTCCTTTAGCTATTATGATAGGTTTAAAAGAATCTAACCCTAAAGGTTTTGTTCATTTCGATAAAGGTTTATTTGACATTCTAGCAATCAATGTAAGTTTCGCAGGATTTTCTCAAACAGCCACCTTTATTAAATACGTGGTAATGTTTGCACTTGTTGGAAGTTTGGAAGCTTTGCTTACTGTTAAAGCTACTGATATTATGGATCCTTTTAAACGTAAATCTGATTATAATAAAGATCTAATGGCGATTGGTGCTGGAAATATCTTTGCAGGTGTTTTAGGCGGATTACCAATGATTAGTGAGGTAGCTCGTAGTTCGGCCAACGTTAACTATGGTGGAAAAACTCGATGGGCCAATTTTTTTCATGGTATTGCCATATTATTGTTTTTGGTTTTCGATACACTATTTACTGATTTAATTCCAACCTCTGCTTTGGCTGCCATGCTTATTGGAGTTGGTGTTAAGCTTGCCCACCCAAGAGTATTTAAACACATTTTTCATATTGGTGTTGAACAATTAATTATATTTATTGTTACGATTATTGTTACCCTTTCGACTGATTTATTAGTTGGTATTGGAGTTGGTATTCTCACGAAAATTATCATTCATTTGATCTATGGACTTAATCCAAAAAGTATTTTCAAAGCCAATATTAAAATTCAACAACAAGATGAAAATACCTATCTCGTTAAGATAAAGTATTCTGCTGTTTTTAGTAATTATATAGGTTTAATTGAAAAATTAAATTCAAT
>CANHJJ010000343.1 GCA_947460565.1 Bacteroidota bacterium | reverse complement strand
TGACCATCCTAAAACCGAAAACACAATATCTGTTGCCATTTCATTGGCCAAGGCTTATAGGGCACAAGAGGTAAGCATCATTCAAGAATCCGACCCTTCAAAACTAGCTATCATTCGCAGCGATGAATTACTTGAACATGAGGTGGAGCAACACAAGGACAAGATACAAAAAGAAGAAGACGAAAAGATAGAAGAGATATTACGTTGCAGCGATTGTGGTGAACTACAAATAAAACTTAAACGCATTGAAGGAAAACCTGGATATGTGATTACCCAATTTGCTCGCGAGAACGCTGCAGACTTGTTGGTATTAAATTCACCCGATCGCAAAATGAACATACTTGATAGGGTTTTCCCTCACGACATTGAACATGCTTTGGCAGATTTACCGTGTAATTTATTAATTGTAAACCCTAAAAAAGACGAGGACGATAACGTAGCCTAATGAGCAAACTTGCACATAACGAAGTCATCAGTTTGATTTTAAGCATAGGAATGATGCTTATTATCGCTCGTTTGTTTGGCGAGATGTTTCGCAAGTTTCGCATGCCTTTGGTGGTTGGCGAATTGGTTGCAGGCGTGCTTTTAGGTCCTAGCTTATTGGGTAGGTATTACCCTGAGATGAGTGGAATTATTTTCAGCACAGGCACAAATGTATCCATAGCCATGAGCGGCATTACATCTATTTCAGTCATCATGTTGCTTTTTGTGGCGGGTATGGAAGTAGATCTATCTCTCATTCGCTCGCAGGGAAGCACAGCCGTAAAAACAAGCTTCGTGGGTTTAATCATACCTTTTGCTTTGGGTTATTTTTTCGCGTTCAATTTCTATAACCTTTTCGGTGATAACAATGCCAACGATGTATTGGTGTTTAGTTTGTTTATTGGAACAGCCATGTCCATATCCGCATTGCCTGTCATAGCGCGCACCCTTATGGATTTGGGCATTTTCAAAACCCGTATAGGCATGATCATTATTGCCGCAGCCATGTTTGATGATTTGGTAGGATGGATATTGTTTTCAGTAGTTTTGGGTATGATGAAAGGGGCCGTTGGACATAATTTTATTTTTACTTTTGGCCTCACCATTTTGTATGCTGCCATTATGCTTACAGTGGGAAGAATTCTAATTAACAAAGCCATTCCTTGGGCACAGAAAAACTTTAGTTGGCCAGGTGGTTTCTTAAGCATATCCTTAGGCTTAGCATTTTTAGGTGCAGCCTTTACAGAGTATATCGGTATTCATGCTATATTTGGTGCTTTCATTGTGGGCATAGCCTTTGGCGACTCGGTGCACCTAACCGAAAAAACGAGAGAAATTGTACAACAATTTGTGACCAATATTTTTGCGCCATTGTTTTTTGTTTCCATAGGTTTTAAGGTAAACTTCGTTGACAATTTCAACCTTGAGATTACCGCATTGGTTCTAGGTTTAGCCATTGCCTGCAAACTGATAGGAGCAAGCTTAGGCGCTTTGTGGGGAGGTTTAAAACCCAACGAAGCATTGGCTGTTGGTTTTGGAATGAATGCCCGTGGTGCCATGGAAATTATCTTGGCCTTATTGGCTTTGCAAGCAAAACTTATTTCAGAGCAATTGTTTGTTGCCATCGTTATCATGGCGGTTGTAACAAGCATCATGGCAGGCCCGGCATTAGCCTTGCTATTAAAGCTAAAACCAACGGTTTTGGAGAATGAGAATAAGTAGTTTATATGGCTGAATAATAAATAGATGATGGTTTTCAAATTGGCAAGTCAAGCTCATATTTGCGTTTTCTGCATCTCTATTTTCATTAATTTCTTTAGAATGAAACCAATTGTTATTTACATTAATAGGTAAAAAATAAGAACTGGGTTTTAAATAAACTTCAATAAAGAATACTAGCTGCTTGTATAAACTACAAATTATTATCATTGTAAACCAACATAACCACACACTAAATCCGACCAATTGGATTAAAACCCCATAATACAAATTTCACCCATCACTGAGCGGATTCCAATTACTGAAACCTATTATTTTGAGGGCTCATGGGGCTTCCGTCAACAGAGAATTACATCGCTAATCCACTGCTTTACAATTGTTTAATCTTTGTATGTTAACAATTCGCTCTTTTTCAAAGTTTGATTGTCATATTTGTTGTTAGTGAATAATTATTGCTTTCATTTACGAATATTTTGTCTTTCGAGTGAAACATTTTTCCTTCAATTCTAAATTTTATTTTGTCGTTTATTTCATAGTCAAGGTTTGAAGAAATCCCATAAGTTTGAAAGCCATTTGTTGTACCTGTTGAAATAATAATTTGTTTTGGGTCACTATAGTATTCTCCACGAATTGCAATTATTGTTTTTTCGTTTATACTTTGTTTAATGATTAAAACTGGCGAAAACCAAGTCCCGTAGGTAGAGGAAATAAGTTTATCCATTCCAATGTCAAAACCTGCAATAATTCCAAACTTTTTTGTCGGTTCATATTGTAAATATACATTATGAAAATGCCTAAAAGGTTTAACGCTATCAGATTTATCCGTACCCAAAAATGTACTATAATTATAAAGTAATTTTTTAGAAAGCTTATAGTTTATTTGTGTTCCAAAGGAAGGTGTTGTAATATATTCTGGTTTGCTAATTTTTTGCCAACCATTTAAACATAAAGCAGAAATGTTTAATTTTTCATTTTTTGATGTGTAACCCAATTTAATGCCTGTTTCGTAGTAGGGTGAGTTTTCTGCAAGTAAACTCCTCGTTAGTGTCCAACAATCTGCACTTATAACACCTTCAAAGCCAATATGGGATGGTAAAATACCAGCGTCTAACCATAGGTTATACTTTTTTGATATTTTAACACCAACATTTGCTTCATAAATAATTTGAGCCCAATTTGGTTCTGAACTTAGGTTATACTGTGCATAATTTCCTGTCATTAGTCCAAGGTTAGCTCTGTAATTTTTATCTAAATAGTTTGCTTTTAGCAAAAGTAAATTTGCATTTAATTCATTGTGTCGTTTATGATTATAAAGGAAATTTGACTTTTCGTGGTTTTGAGGATTTGAAAAGTCATAGCT
>CANHJJ010000342.1 GCA_947460565.1 Bacteroidota bacterium | reverse complement strand
TATTTGATTCCAACTGCCGAAGTACCTATTACAAACCTATACCGTGATGTAATTTTAAGAGAAGAAGACCTTCCTATTAAAAATGCAGGATATACACCTTGTTTCAGACGCGAAGCAGGTGCATGGGGAGCTCATGTAAGAGGATTGAATCGACTTCACCAATTTGACAAGGTAGAGATTGTGCAAATTGCACACCCTGATAAGAGTTACGAAATTTTGGAAGACATGGTTAAACATGTACAAGGTTTATTAGAAAAACTTGAGTTACCCTACCGTATCCTTAGACTTTGTGGTGGAGATATGAGTTTCTCATCAGCATTAACCTACGATTTCGAAACCTATAGCACCGCCCAAGGCAGGTGGCTAGAAGTGAGCAGCACATCAAACTTCGAATCATTTCAAGCCAATCGCTTAAAGTGCCGAATTAAAGGAAAAGATGGTAAAAACTATTTGGCTCATACCTTAAACGGAAGTGCATTGGCCTTGCCACGTATTCTTGCCACCATACTTGAAAACAACCAAACAACTGAAGGAATAAGAGTGCCAAAGGTATTAGTGCCTTATGTGGGTTTTGATATGATTACTCTTTAGGAGTAAGGATGGAGACAAGAGGCAAAAGGGTTATTTCATTTCATTTTACTTGAAATTAAAGTATCTAAAATGGACTTGTGTTTGTGATTCGGATACCATAAAATTGTTTTCCCCTACTCTTGCCTATTCCCTAAATCCTTTATCCTCCCCTAAAATCTTTTTCTGATAAACACATTCAATCCTACAAAATATGGGTATTGTTGCACCCAATAAGGGGTGGCTACCATTGAGTTTAAGCTGGCTTTAAACGCAGGCATGATGCCAATGTTTACAGCTGAATTTAACTTATAAGATGCCATTGGCTGAATCGTGAAAAAGAACACATTCCTCAATGGAGGAAAGTCGGTTTTGCTGTTTATTTGAAGCAATCCTACATTGTATTGATCCACCATTTGGGCGTTGGCGCCTGACAATATGCCCCAGCTAAACCCACCTTGTACTTCAAACTCAAACTTACGTTTTTTTGCAAATTTATAACTCACAAAAAATGGTATTTCGGTAAATGAATAACTAATAATGCCAGTCTGCCCTCCACCATTGGTAATCGAATCTGTATTATGCACATAAGAGGCATTTTCAGCCCCTCCATACAATTCATTCACAGGTTTTTGAACCCCAAAACGTAAATCTTGTCTAAAATTGGTTAGGATAATGCCACTAGACAAATACCATTTAGTATTCAAATGCAAATTAGCCAAAAATGCACCTGTCCATTCGGCTGTAGGTGCTTCAACACTGTTTCTTAGTGCTATGTTCTTACTAAAATCTTTTCCTAATGTATTTGGATTAACCAGTTGATTGTAACACATATTATAACCTGTAAAAGCAGTGATCGAATAATTGCTTAATGGCATTTCATCAGGCATGCTGTAGTTCTGAGCATCGGCTACTTGTGAAGCTGCTATTGCAATAGGACTGACCACATTTTTAACGCTATCTAGATGTATTGTTTTTTCTTCGGCTTTTTCAGCATTTGCTGCGGTTGTTATTTCCGCTTGCGCTAACACGGCTGGGGTATCCTTGCTAGTTAGGGATGGAGAAGCATTGTTTCCTTTTTCGTTTTTTATGACCGATATGTTATTTTCATTTGGATTAATTGAACGGTTTTCGGCCTTGTTACTTTCACTCATATCAATCCTCTCAACACTAGCTGAGTTATCTTTCCTAGCTTTTCTGCCTTCTGCCAATAGCCATATAGCTGCTGATTTTCTATGCTTGCTTTTCTTAAAATAAGATTTCGGTTCTGTAATAGAATTTTGAGCACCTAAAACATTGTTATTATTCTCACTCTTTGATGCTGCATACGAAAGTGCTTTGTTTGATTTAACAGACGATGCGTCTTTCTCCTTTTGCTCTTGATTTGTTGTAGAAGAATATACAGTTTTATTTTCAGGCAAGATTTCGTTATGCAATAAGTATTGGCTCAAGAAACCTAACATAAATACAAATGCGGCCAAAACCAATACAATTCTGCGTTTGTAAAATGGAACTGTTGCAGGGAGGCGGCTTTCAATAGCAGCCCAAGTTTCAGGATTTGGGCTAATTTTAAGGCTGTCCAATTTGCCTGCTACCTTGTTTTCAAAGGCATCTTCAGGCAAGCTTTGGGCAATCTTTTCCCATAAGTCGTCTGTGGGCTTCGTCTCCATGCCATCCAACTGCTTTTTCAGCTTATCTTCAAACTTATTTTGGTTCTTCAAAGGGTTCATTTAAAATGTGATAATGTTTTGCCAATACTTGTTGCATCCATTGCCTTGCTCTTGAGTATTGCGATTTACTGGTGCCTATGGCAATACCCAACTCATCAGCTATTTGCTTGTGGGTATAACCTTCAACTGCATATAAATTAAATACAACACGATATCCTTCAGGCATTTGTTGTACAAAGGTTAAAATTTCTTTGGCTGAAATTTTGTCAACAATTTCGGCATCAAAAGGGGCATCGTAATTTTCTCTGTCCAAATCTTCTTGAAACTTACGGCTACGATGTTTGTACATATTGATGGCAGTAAAAACCATAATACGTCTGATCCAGCCCTCGAAACTACCTTCACCCTTAAAGCGAGAAATACCTTGAAAAACTTTCAAAAATCCCTCTTGTAGCATGTCCTCAGCCTCTGCCCTATCCTTTGAATATCGCATACAAACAGCAAGCATCTTCGAAGCATGTTGGCCATACAGCGCCTTTTGACTAGCTCTGTCTCCATCAATGCAACCTTGGATGATGTGTTGCTCCTTATAATGCATATATTACTGTAATGTCAAAATTAATAAATAATAGGTTGCATTAGGAGTTTGATTTTTTTAAAAACCAAATTAATCGATTTTGAGTAATCTCAATCATTGACATTTTTTACAAAAACAGTTCAAAAATGCGCAAAACTGTCATATAATTTGAGGTGGCATGATATGTGATAAAACTCCCGTGAAAAGTCATTTCAATTCATTAACAAATAACCATATACAATAATTAT
>CANHJJ010000341.1 GCA_947460565.1 Bacteroidota bacterium | reverse complement strand
TTCTCACATTTAGCTCTGTTAGTTTTTTGTTTTCAGTACTCGGGTTTATTCTATTTGATAGGAATACAAATACCAAATTATTCTTAGGGTCAGCCCATGTGCAAGTTCCTGTAAAACCAGTATGACCGAAGGTTTGAGGGGAGCAAGAAAGGGATGTTGGGCTTGCTTTTTCAGGTTCAGTTTCAGGCTTGTCAAATCCTAAACCTCGCCTATTGCCCTTTTTCATTTGTTTTTTTGTAAATAATTCAACTGTTGATGATTTAAATATTTGACGACCACCGTATGAACCTCCATTTAATAGCATTTGCATAATGATGGCAATGTCATTTGCATTTGAAAACAAACCTGCATGTCCACTTACTCCTCCGAGCATAGCTGCAGCAGGGTCGTGCACATAACCTTGTAGCAACTGTTTCCTAAAGGCAGTATCCAATTCTGTTGGCACAATCCAAGCCCTATTAAATGTTTTGGTAGGATTGAAGATCATGCTTGATAGTTTTAAAGGAGTATAAATGTTTTCTCTAAGGTATGTTTCAAAATCTTGGTTGCTTATCACTTCAACCACCTTTCTTAACATCATAAATCCCAAATCACTGTATACATAGTTGCCTTGCGTTTTCAATTCACTATTGGCTATACTGCTCCATATCTCTTTCTCGTAATCCTTGTTTATATAAATGCTGTCAGCCACCTGAATGGTGTATAGGCTGTCTTTTGCTTTTGAGTATATGTATGGGTTTAGTTGTCCTGCTATCAATGTTTTCTTGTAAAATGGAATGAATGGAAATAGGCCTGCTTGATGCAGCATGATGTCTTTTATTTTCAGCTTTTCTTTATCGCTTCCTTTTAGCCAAGGTAAGTATAGACCAATTTTGTCGTCAAGGCTAATTTTACCTGATTCATACAATTTCATCATTGCTAAAGTGGTGCTCATGATTTTGGTTAAGGAGGCAATATCATACAAATGATAATTTGCTATAGGCTTCAATGAATCGTATGTTTGATAACCAAAAGATTTGTTATAAACTACTTTGCCATCTTTTGAAACAAGCACTTGACAGCCTGGCATTGCCTTTTGCCTTATGGCATCAATTACGATGCTATCAATAGCTGTGAAATTGTTTCTAGGTATATCCATTTCTTCTGGATATACATATTCTAGAACATTCATTCTCTCGGTTTCAATGCCACTACCCAAAGGGAAAGTGGGTGTAACTGAAACTGGCAATTTGCCATTTGTAGGATAGGCACCGAACAAGGCTTGTGCTGCTAAAGTATTGTATACGGGTAGGTCTTCATAAGAAACAATGATATTTCTAAAACCAGTAAAATGTTGGAGAATATAAGGATTGCCATTATTTACCAAAATACATTTTCTACTTGAATTAAGTCTATTAATAAAATCAATCTGTTGTTGCGTTAATCCTAGTTTTTTACTTACAAATCTGCTTGTGCTGTGAAGGCTAATTATAACCAAATTATAGTATTGAAGTTTTTCATACAGAGAATCAAAATTAAATTTGGAATCGTTTTTATCTATCGCATAGAAATCACATTTGGTATAGTTGTTTACCATTTGTTGAAAGTCGCTAAGCATTGGATTTCCAACTGCTACACTCGCTATTTTGTATTTATCTGCATCTACAAGTGGAATAATATTATCAGCATTTTTCACAACAGTTACACCGCTTTTAACTACTTTCTTTATGAATAATTCTGTTTCACAACAATTTAAATCATCAGTTAAATGTTCACTAATTACAGGCTTGTAGTTTCCTAAGCCACACCAAAATTTTGCTGTCAGAATTTTTTTGCAACTTTGATTTACCTGTTCCCATGTTATCTCACCACGTTTGATATATTCTTTTATCATTTGAATACTTTGAGGCACATCCTCAACAAACAATAAAATATCATTACCGGCTGCAAAGGCTTTAGCTGCCACCTCACCTGGACTAAAAAAGTTACTTACTGCTTTCATGTTTAAACCATCAGTAATAACAATCCCCTCAAATCCCATTTCTTTTTTTAGAAGGCCGTTTATAATCAATGGGGATATAGATGATGCTACATTGGGTGTTGAATCTAAAGCAGGTACATATAAATGTGCACTCATCACACTTGCCACATCATGTTTAATTAATTCTTTGAAAGGATATAGTTCTAATGAATCTAATCTTTTACGATTGCCTTTGATTACTGGTAATCCAAAGTGTGAGTCATTCTCTGTATCGCCATGACCTGGAAAGTGCTTTGCACAAGCCATCACTTGTTGCTCTTGCATTCCCTTAGCATAAGCATTTCCGTGCTTTGCAACTATGTATTTGTTCTCACCAAAACTCCTATCATTAATAACTGGGTTGGCCATGTTGTTGTTTACATCCACATCGGGTGCAAAATTCAAATGAATACCCATTCGCTTGCATTGTTTACCTATTTCTCTTCCATATTGCTGTGTAAGTTCAATATCATTTGCAGCCCCTAATATCAGCTGTCTTGGGAAAACGGGAACACTATCCAACCTCATACTTAAACCCCACTCACCATCTATTCCAATCAGTAAGGGAACTTTACTAATTTTTTGGTATTGATTGGTAAGTTTAGCCTGTTTGTTGGGTGTTCCTTTAAAGAAAATTAAACCCCCAACACCAATTTCTTTTATTTGACATTCTATATCTTGCACATGGCTTTTGTCTTTGTTGCTCCATGCTGCTACCATCATCAGTTGGGCAATTTTTTCCTCATTGCTTAATGTATTTAAAACGGAATCAACCCAAGGATTGCTTTTTGTCCAATTTATGCTTGCCGATTGAGCGTGGGTTTTACCACATATCAATATGCTTAAAAGGATGTATAAAATGTTCTTAATCAAGTTGTCTGTATTTGTCTGCAAAATGCACAAATATGCCTATTCTTTCCCCAATTATTTATAAACGGATGTTAAGTATTTTATAATTTGTAAAATGAATGAAGGATAATTTCACATTTAAAATATATTTGACTTCATAATTCTAATATTTTCATGAAGACCAAATTTTACTTCTTACTTTCTTTTTTTGTCATA
>CANHJJ010000340.1 GCA_947460565.1 Bacteroidota bacterium | reverse complement strand
TGATATTTATATCATTGATAATTCACCTATAAGTCGCTTTGATGGGGCCTATTTTAAGTGCAATAAAGTTCAATATATTTTTAACAATGCCAATCTGGGATATGGCAAAGCCCATAACATCGCACTTCGCAAAGCCATTGATGATAGTACTTATCACATCATTCTGAATCCTGATATAGAGGTGACTTTGCAGGCTTTATTAACTTGTGTGGATTGTATGAACCAACAAAAGAATGTTGGTTTGTTAATGCCCAAGGTCTTATACCCAAATGGCGAAAACCAATATCTGTGTAAGCAAATACCCACTCCCTTTGATTTAATCATGCGCAGGTTCATTCCTAGCTTTTTAAAACCCTTGTTTAAAACCCGTTTGGATGCCTATGAATTGAAGTTTAAAGATTTTTCGAAGAGCATGGAAATCCCCAATCTTTCAGGTTGTTTTATGTTTATACGATGCGAAGCCTTGAAAACAGTGGGTTTGTTTGACGAGAATTTCTTTATGTACCTTGAAGATACCGACCTCAGCAGAAGGATAAACAGCCAATACAAAACCATGTATTATCCCGAGGCAAGTATCATTCATCATTACGAAAAGGGTTCATACAAAAACTATAAATTGCTCAAATACCATATCCAATCCGCATTTTACTATTTTAATAAATGGGGTTGGTTGTTCGACCCAACGCGAAGTACCATTAATAACCTATTGAAATAAGAACTTGAAAGTATCCGTTATCACAGCCGTTTTGTCAAACCGCAGGTATCTCAGCGATGCCATCGCATCGGTATTGGGTCAAACGCATGCGGATATTGAATACATCATTGTGGATGGAGGCTCAATAGATGGTACCATTGAGCTTGTGCAATCTTATGGAGATAAAATTGACAAGTTCATTAGCGAAAAAGACAAAGGTGTGTATTATGCCTTAAACAAAGGCATTGCCATGGCTTCTGGAGAGGTGATTGCCCTTCTGCATTCGGATGATTTTTATGTCAATCGCTTTGTGATTTCACAAGTTGTAGAGGCCTTTGAGCAACAAAAATGTGATGCTGTGTATAGCAATTTGTATTATGTAAGCAATAACAACAAAGACAAGATTATCCGTACATGGAATGCAGGCATCTATAAACAAGTTAGCTTTTACTATGGGTGGATGCCCCCGCACCCTGCCTTTTTTGCCAAACGTGAAGTTTACCAACAATTCGGGGCCTTTAATACCGAATTGAAATTTGCAGCCGATTATGAGTTGATGCTACGCTTTATTTTAAAACACGATATCCATATTTGTTACCTACCTAAATACTTTATTAAAATGAGGGTAGGAGGTGCTAGTAACCGTAGTTTGGGCAATCGATTGAAGGCTAACATGGAAGATAGAAAAGCCTGGAAAATTAACCAGATGAAACCCCGATTGTTTACTTTGTTGCTCAAACCTTTCTCTAAAATTTTTCAGTATCGTTTTAATTAAATTAATTTGCGGTATGAAAGGAACAGGCTTAGCACTAATCACACCGTTTAAAAAAGATTATAGCATCGATTTTGATGCCTTATCAAACCTTATTGAACACACCATTGCAGGGGGCGTTGAATACCTTGTAGCACTTGGTACTACAGGCGAAAGCGTTACCTTGAGCAAAGACGAGAAAAAACAATTGTATAGCTTTATTGCGCAACAAGTCAAAGGCAGAGTGCTATGCGTGGCGGGCATTGGTGGAAACTATACCCAAGAAATTACAGACTATATCAAAGCTTTTGATTTCAGTGGCTATGATGCCATCCTTTCGGTAAGTCCTTTTTATAACAAACCTTCACAAGAGGGCATCTACCAGCATTTTATGGCCGTGGCAGAAGCTTCGCCTAAACCCATAATTTTATATAATGTGCCAAGCCGCACCATGAGCAATATGACAGCTAGCACTACTCTGCGTTTGGCCAATGCCAGCAAAAAGTTTATTGCTATTAAAGAAGCTTCGGGCAATGCCGAACAATTTATGGATTTACTGCATGACGCACCTTCACATTTTGCCATCATTAGTGGTGATGATAACCTAACAGTGCCTTTTATTGGCATGGGTATGCAAGGTGTTATTTCAGTGATTGGACAAGCTTATCCTAAAGACTTTTCAGATATGGTGAGAGCCGCATTGGCAGGTGATATGAGCACCGCACGTAGCTTGCATTTTAAATTGTACAGCATCATGAAATCTATCTACCTAGATGGAAACCCAGGAGGCATAAAAGCACTTCTACAGCAAATGGGTATATGCGAAAATGTATTACGTTTGCCATTGGTACCTGTTAACGAACAAGCCTACCAAAGCATACAAAAGAACTATGAGGCGTTGAGGTAGTTTTAAGCCCAATCATAGCAAACTATATTGAAAATCCTGAGCCTTTGGCTTGGGATTTTTTGTTTATGGTATTCGTTTTGAAAATTGTATGTTTGGGGTAAATACAAATTAGATTTTATATCTATTAAAAATAACTCAATGTTAATAGTTCATCCAATAGACCACTTTTTATATACCATTTTCCCTGATTTAATAGGGGGGGGTAATGACCTAATTGTCAGTACGTTAGAAAAGTACTACACTTTCGGGCCTTACAAACCAATAGTAACCATTGACAGTAATTGTGTCAAAATAGAAATTGATACTTCTACAATCTTCTCACAAGATTCCGACTACAAAAAAGTTGTAGCCCTTTGTGAAAATGGAAAATATACTGATGCAAAACCTATTCTTAAAAAACTAATCGAGAAGAATCCTGCTATTTCGGAATACCACCGAATTATGGGACAAATACTGTCGGACGAAGGAGACCAAGAAGAAGCAATCAATTGCTTAATTGATTCATTACGTTGGGACTCAAAAAATGGATGGGCATTGCTTATGATGGGAAACATTTTTGCTAAGTTCAAAGATGATGTTCCAACCGCTATGAAATATTATGACCAAGCACAAATTGCAAATCCAAAGGACAATATCACCATAAACAACATTGGTGCAAACCTTATGCAACAAGGTAAATTGGAAGAAGCTAAAAAGTATTTTTATGAAGCATT
>CANHJJ010000339.1 GCA_947460565.1 Bacteroidota bacterium | reverse complement strand
TTCGATATTATGCTCGAAGCATTTGCGCAAATAGGTCAACAAAACACAAACCTATTTTTGCTATGCACAGGAAGCGAAACCTTTAATATAAATGAACAAAAAAAAATATCAAAACTTGGTTTAAAAGATGTGATTATTCATAAATCATTGGGCATATCAGAACTCCGTTATGCATATGAAAACGCAGAAATGTTTGTTTTTCCATCAAACTATGAAGGATTTGGCATTCCTATTTTAGAGGCATTTGCCTGTAAAACTCCTGTTATTATAAGCAATAGCAGCAGTTTGCCTGAAATTGCTGGCAATGCAGCATTGGTTTTTGAGAAAAACAACAATGAGGATTTGGCAATGAAAATGAACTTGCTATTATCAAATCCAAATCTAAAAAACGAAATGATTCAAAAAGGTATTGCAAGAGAAAAAGAGTTCTCGTGGGATAATCATTATCAGAATACACTTGCCATATATAAATCCGTTTGCTAGTATGACCATCCTTCTTTTAGACAATTTTGATAGCTTCACATACATGCTCAAGGATTACATTGAGCAATGCGGGGTTAATTGTGTTGTTTATAGAAATAATGAAATTACTTTGGTTGAATTAGCTAAAATACATTTTGATGCCATTGTTATATCTCCAGGGCCTTTATCACCAAATTTTGCAGGTATAAGCTTAGAATTAATACATCATTACCATACCACAAAGCCCATTCTTGGTGTATGTTTGGGACATCAGGCAATTGCACAATATTTTGGAGCTAACATCAATAAAGCAAAACTACCAAGACATGGCAAAGTTGATAAAATGCAGCACAGTCAAGTGAATCTTTTTGAAAATATACCTACAGCATTTTTCGCTACACGATATCATTCATTGGTTGCAGAAGATTTACCTGATTGTCTTTTCGTAAATTGTGTTTGTGATAATGAAATAATGGGCATTCAACATAAAGAATTACCCCTATTTGGAATTCAATTTCACCCCGAAAGTTGTCAAACTGAATATGGAATTACTATTATAAAAAACTTTGTGGCAATAGCATCTAAGGCTTCAATTCATTAGTCTTCGTAAATCTTAATATTTGAAGCTTCACCTTGCACACTCCACGCACGATACATACCTTCTGAGTTAAATGGCAGTTCAATATTACCGATTGCATCAATAGCTATAAGTCCACCTTCTCCACCAAATTTTACCAATTTATCTTTCACTACAAAGTCGCATGCTTGTTTAAGTGAATAGCCTTTGTATTCCATTAAGCAACTGATATCATAGGCTACTACGGCCCTAATAAAAAACTCACCGTGACCCGTGCAACTGATAGCACAAGTTTTGTTATTGGCATATGTGCCGGCCCCAATAATGGGAGAATCTCCAATACGTCCAAACCTCTTGTTGGTCATGCCTCCTGTAGAAGTAGCTGCAGCAATATTTCCATGCATGTCTAATGCTACAGCACCAACTGTTCCAAATTTACGTTCACCCGTTTCTATTTTATCACTATGGTCTAGTTGATAGGTATCACTATCCTTCACAGAAACCCATTGTTTGTATCGTTCTTCTGTATAAAAATAAGATTCATCTTGAAAAGCTATACCTACAGTTTTACCAAAAGCTTCAGCTTCATTACCACATAAAAACACATGACCTGATTTTTCCTTCACAGCTCGAGCTAAGCATATTGGATTTTGAACTAAACTAATTCCACTCACAGCACCTGCTTCTAGTGTATTTCCATCCATAATGGAAGCATCCATTTCATGTGTTCCTTTGTTTGTAAAAACGGCTCCACGTCCCGCATTAAACAATGGAAAATCTTCCATAGATTTTACTGCGGCCTCAACGGCATCTATGCTTGAACCACCACTTTCTAAAATGGAATTTCCAGCATCTATGGCATCTGATAGTCCTTTTATATAGGCTGCCTCTTTTTCGGCAGTCATTAAACTACGAAGAATAGTTCCTGCTCCTCCATGAATGGCAATAGCAAATTTTTTTTTCATTTATAGAATCATTTGTTTGGCTTTGTATGCCGGATATAAAGAAGTAATAAATCCAAGTCCAACAATGGTAATAAACACATACATAAAGTCTGTTGCTTTTATTCTTACTGGATATGAATCTATAATAAAACCCTCACTCGATGAAAAACTGATAATGCTGTATTCTTGTTGAAGCCAACAAATAACTCCTCCAAGTATGATACCAACAAGTCCACCAAAAATGGCGAGAATTATCCCTTCAAACATAAATATTTTTCTAGCTTGATTAGCTGTTAAGCCCATACTGGCAAATATTTTCAAGTCTTTTTTCTTTTCAATAACTAACATATATAATGAGCCAACCGTATTGAATGCTGCCACCATCATAATAAAAAGTAAAATCATAAAACTGATGAACTTTTCAGACTTCATTACTTTATAAAATGAATCACGTTGCTGAAATCTATTTTTAACCGCAAATGTACCACCTGCCATTTCTTCAATTTGCGACCTAATTTTATCCATTGAGGCGTCATTTCTCAATCTGATTTCAATAGCTGAAACTTGATTTTTCTTTTCAAGAAGAGGCTCAATAAAACGAAGTGGTACAATGATGTATTTATTATCAACCTCTTCTTGAATACCCAAAACACCAATTGGAAAAATAGGGTTTCTTTTAAATGCATTATCCGCATTTAGTAAATCAATTTCACCTTTTGCGGGCACATAAATGGTAAGGAATTTGAATTGATCATCGGGTTGAACACCCAGTTGATATGCCAATCCTTGACCAATCAACGCAAAATTCGTATCTCCTTCTTGAAGTAATAATGCCCCTGAAACAAGGTTTGTATCCAAATGAACAGCATCAAGATATTTTTCATCAACACCCTTTACTGTTGATAACACCTGCTTGCCATTATACCTTGCCAGTACATTTTCTTCAATCACATAATTTACATGTAGGACCCCATCTATATTTTTTATTTGGGCAATGTTTAATTGTGAGGTAGGAAAACTCTTTCCTACGGTTGATGTAATTTGAATATCTGCATCAAACTGACTATAGAGGGTTGAGAATAGGTTTTCAAAACCATTG
>CANHJJ010000338.1 GCA_947460565.1 Bacteroidota bacterium | reverse complement strand
TCAGCTATGAGCAAAGGACTGGTAAATTTTATGCAACAAGAAAATGCTGATGTGTATTGCTTTCAAGAAACCAAAGCCATGAAGGAACAAATAAATGATGCATATATTTTTGAAGTCGCAGGATACAAAAACCACTATTGGTTTTCGGCCGAAAAGAAAGGATATAGTGGAGTTGCGCTATTTTGCAAAAACGAACCTGACCATGTTGAATATGGTTTTGATAACGAAGATTATGACAAAGAAGGAAGAATTATTAGAGCGGATTACGGTGATACAAGCATCATAAGTGTATACATTCCTTCAGGGTCTAGTGGGGATTTAAGACAATCCTATAAAATGGTTTGGCTTGACTTTTTTCATCAATATATTGATGATTTGAAAGCAAAAAGACCAAATTTGATAATTTGTGGGGACTATAATATTTGCCATCAAGCCATAGATATACACGATCCTGTGAGTAATAAAAACAGTAGCGGTTTTTTACCTGAAGAACGTGAATGGATGAGTCGTTTTATTGAAAGTGGATTTGAAGATTCATATAGAGCCTATAATAAAGCCCCTCATAACTATAGTTGGTGGAGCTATCGCGCTGGGGCAAGAGCAAGAAATAAGGGTTGGAGAATAGACTATTGCATGGTGGCTGACAAAATAAAAAACCGCATGAACGATGCAGGAATTATACCATCAGCTATGCACTCTGATCACTGCCCGGTTTGGGTTGATATGAAATAAAAAAGTGGAGCCTCTACTCCACTTTTTTGTATTTACTTTTTCATCAATTCCTCGATATGGTCAGCCTCTATTGGAATATGTTCCATTAAATCAACACAACCATTTTCGGTAATTAAAATTTCGTTTTCTATTCTTACACCAATACCTTCTTCTTTTATATATATTCCAGGCTCGCAACTAAAAGTCATTCCAGGTTTCATTGGCTCGTAGCGCATTCCCACATCATGTACATCTATACCTAAAAAATGACTTGTGCCATGCATAAAATATCTTTTATAGGCTGGCCATTTAGGATCTTGTTTCTTAATATCATCCATAGTTAACAAACCTAAATCCACCAATTCTTTTTGTGTGATTTCACCAACTTGGGCTTGGTATTCCATAAGCAACACGCCAGGTTTTAATAGTTTTTTGGCTTCTCGCATGGTTCTTAAAACTGCATTGTAAACTTGCTTTTGACGGGGCGTATATACACCATTCACTGGAATGGTTCTCGTCATGTCACTCGCATAATTGGCATAATCAGCTCCTGAATCCAAAAGTAGGATATCACCATCTTTGCATTGTTTATTATTATCTACGTAATGTAAAATACATGAATTGGCACCACTAGCTACAATGGGCGAAAATGAATGACCGCTTGCACGGTTAGAAAGATATTCGTGAATTACTTCTGCTTCAATTTCGTATTCCCACACACCAGGCTTGACAAACTTCAAAATACGAGTAAACATTTTTTCACTAATACTCACGGCTATTTTCATTAACTCTAATTCATAATTCGATTTAATAGAACGCAATCTATGTAGTATCGGTGTTGCCCTTTCAAACTCATGCAAAGGGTACTTATCTCTCATCAATTGCGCAAAACGTAAATCCTTATAAGGAGTGCTAATGGTTGAACGATCATTTTCATTCAGACTTAAATAAATATTAGATGCATAATTAATTATTGGGCGCATTTTCACCTCAAATTCATCAGCCCAATAAATATTATTGATGCCACTCACTTCACGCGCTTGATCCATACTAAGTTTATACCCATTCCAAGTTACCATAGCATCATTGGTTCTCTTGATAAAAAGAGCTTCGCGAAACTCTTCAAGGACACAATCAGGGTATATTACCAAAACAGAATCCTCTTGATCCACACCACTTAAATAAAATAGGTCAGAGTTTTGTTTGAAATTATGATGGGCATCACCATTCATAGGATGCTCATCATTGCTATTAAATATGGCAATACTATTAGCTTTTAAGTGCTTAATAAAATTGGCTCTGTTAAGTATAAACAGTTCCTTGTTGAGGGTATGATATTTTTTATACATAGTTCAAATGTAATTTTTGTCGTTTAAATAAATAATGATAATTGATAAAAAACAAAAAGGGCAACCTAAACGGCTACCCTATTATAAATTTAGTTCAAAATATTAATTAAGTATGTCGCCATTTAATTCAAAAATACTTTATTGCCATCAATTGAATTATTAGCAATGAGCGCATTACATTGACAAGAAATGCAATAAAAAAAGCCTCGACAATGTCGAGGCTTTTTTTGAATAAGTAGCTAGTAAAAAATTATTTTACTTTAGCTTGCAAACCTGAACCTGCTTTGAATTTTACAACCTTTTTTGCAGGGATGTTAATTTCTTTACCTGTTTGAGGGTTACGTCCTTTGCGTGCAGCACGTTTAGTTACTGAGAAAGTACCGAATCCTACTAGGATTACTTTGTCACCTTTTTTCAAAGCTGTTTGAGTAGAAGCCATGAATGAATCTAAAGCAGCTGTAGCTTGTACTTTAGTTACACCAGCAGCTTTTGCCATGTTGTCAATTAAATCTGATTTGTTCATAATTAAAAATGTTTATTTGGTTTGTAATACTAAACGAATGTACTAATTGAATATGAAATGTCAAGTGTTTTCGGGGCTTAAAGAAAAAAAAAATGAAAAAAATTTTCACAGCTTATCAACAAAAGTAGCTTATTTATTGGGATATAGTGTAAAATGAAGGTCATAATACCTACATAACAACCTGACTTACAATGTCTTTTAAGCTCTTTATTGGTAAACCAATATGTACATTAGCCGCTAAATAGAAGGGCTCCCTTATAATCAATAGTTTCTCAATTCTCTCCTTCATTTGAACTCGCGACATCCCTAAAAAAAGTGGTCTTTGGTTCTTACTACCTTCAATTCTATCTATAAGAAGTGAGGCGTTTGCCTTAAAGTAGATGCTTTTTCCATGTGAATTAATCCAATTCATATTATCAAAATAGCAGGGTGTACCGCCCCCACAAGCAACAATTGTGGTAGTAAAGTTGGATGTTTGATGAAGGATTTTTTTTTCTAACT
>CANHJJ010000337.1 GCA_947460565.1 Bacteroidota bacterium | reverse complement strand
GCTGGTCAAGTTATTGTTCCAACATCTTTAGCTGTAGAAGTTAAACCATAATGAAAAAGTTAATAGTATCCATTTTATCACTTAGCCTTTTGGCAAGCTTGTCAAGTAAAGCACAAGGGGTTTATGATGATTTTATTTACAACCGTCAGGCTGTAAAAGAACGTAGGGTTGTGCCTTGGCCATACCTGCGTGAGGCTGATGTAATGTCTTCAAAACGTATTATGCGTATTGTTGATATTAGAGAAAAGCCTAATCAACCGATGGCATGGCCTAAGAACCCTCTTAGTGTTATTATGTATAATGCGGTGCTTTCTGGTAAAATGGTACCATACATTAATGATTCACTGACATCCCAGTTTAGTTTAGAAGAATTTGCACGAAGAGGAACCGATACCAGTTATCAGGAGACTCCTATTGATCCTAATGACCCTACCATTACTCGTATGGATACTTTGGTAAATCCTTTTATTCCTGAATTGCGTATTACAAAGTACCGAATTGTAGAAGATTGGATTTTTGATAAAAAATTATCTTCATATTATGTCCGCATTATCTCTGTTGCTCCTCAATTTAAAATGAATATTGGTGGTATTGAGTTGCCTGAACAAGATTTATGTGTACTTAAATATCATGCAAGTGATGCAGCTCAGGATGCAGGCAGAGACTTACGTCATTTGTTTGTGAATTATGAGGTGTTTAACAGACAGAATGATGCTGCTCGATTAACCTATGATGATTGGTTTGAGCAAAGATTGTTCTCTAGTTATATTATCAAACAATCGAATGAGCACGATAATAAAATTAAAGAGTATGATGAGTTTAAAGATAACGGTGTAGCAGCATTGCTAGAAGCCGATAGAATTAAGCAAGAATTGTTCGAAAAAGAACATGATTTGTGGGAATACTAGTCTTATAATATACTTAACAAAAAAGGGAACTTCGGTTCCCTTTTTTGTTATTGTTTTTATTCATTTTTTCTCGCTTATATGGAATTACATGCGTTTTACCTGAATTAATTTGATTACATCATTTTAATATTTAATTAACTTAGTAGCGGCATTTTTGAATGCCATGTTAAAAAAATATAGTATAAATGTTAAAGATATGAATGAATTGATTAGCAAAGATGATTTCGTTAAGGCTTTAAAATTAAATAAACTAAGACTTGATTTATTGGCACCTGCTTTAATGAAGGTTTTAAAATTAGATAAAGTTAATAATTTGTATGATACAACATCTGATGAGCGTGGTGCTCAATTTGCTGATCATATCTTATCACTGCTTGGTGTTGAATATGAAGTGAGTGAATCTGACCTTAAGCATATTCCGACAGCAGAACCATTTATATTAATAGCCAATCATCCTTATGGTGGAATTGATGGTTTAATTTTGTTGTCAATACTTGGAAAATTACGACCCGATACTAAGTTATTGGCGAATTTATTATTAAGCCAGATTGAACCCTTAAAGGAACATATTATTGCTGTTAACCCTTTTGATAACATAGGCGATACATCCATAAATCTTTCAGGTATAAAAGAAGTGCTTACCCACTTAAAAACATCTCCTTTGGCTGTTTTTCCAGCTGGAGAGGTGTCTGCTTTGAAATTAAAGAATTTTAAAGTTGAAGACAAAAAATGGTCGTCTGTTGTTGGCAAAATAGTTGCCAAGGCAGGTGTAAAAGTGGTGCCAGTATATTTCAGTGGTCACAATAGTTTCGCTTTTAATTTACTGGGTTTGATTAATCCTAATATTAGAACCATAAAATTACCATCTGAGTTGTTCAATAAGCATGATAAAATAAAAGTTCGAATAGGTAAACCAATCAACCCCAAAACCCTAATTGATTTTGCAAATAACGATGAATTGATGCGTTATTTGAGGGCAATGACTTATGCACTTGGGGCCAATCAGGTGAGAAAGAATATTAAGTTAAGTTCTACATTGAGGGGATTGTTAAAACCAAAAGAAATCATTGAAGAAACCAATAAAAGTATTTTGTCTGATGAGATTTCATTATTGGGAAATGATTTACTTTATTCCTATGAAAACTTTAAGGTGTATATGTCTGATGCTACTCATATTCCTAATGTTTTACGTGAGATATCTAGGTTGCGTGAAATTACATTTAGAGAAGTGGGAGAGGGAACCAATCGCAGCTATGATAGTGACGAGTTTGATTTTTATTACAAGCATTTGTTTGTTTGGGATGAAAAGGAACAACGAATTGCAGGTGCATATCGCATAGGTTTGGGCGATGAACTCTTTAATGCATTAGGAAAACGTGGATTTTATCTGTATCAATTATTTAAAATTAAAAAGGGATTTTATCCTATTCTACAACAATCAATTGAAATGGGCCGATCATTCGTTGTAAAGGATTATCAGAGACGGCCCTTAAGTTTAATGTTGCTTTGGAAAGGTATTAATGAGTTTCTTAAGAGGAACAAAGGAATATATAAATACATGATTGGTCCGGTAAGTATCAGTAATCAGTTTTCTAGATTATCTAAAGAGCTTTTAGTATCATATATTAGACTTCATCATTATGATAGAAACTGGGCAAGTTTGATTACGCCAAGAAAGAAATTTAAATATAAGTATGACGATGATGAGAAGGCTCTTTTAAAAGCACATGCGGATGATATCAAGCAATTGGATAATCTTATAGGTGAAATTGAAAACAATCAATTAAAGATACCTGTATTAGTGAAAAAATATTTGAAGTTAAATGCCAAAATTGTAGCGTTTAACATTGACCCTAAGTTCAATGACGCCTTGGACGGTTTTTTAATCGTTAATGTAGATGAAATACCCGATGAGGCTTTTGATATGGTTAGTAGAAACTAAAAGCGTATTGAACTATTTTAGTTCAAACTCAGAATATCCAATTTTGAAGCCATCTGCAAAAAGTTCTGCTTTGTATTTTCCTTTTTGCCAATCACTTCCTTTGTTCCAATAGAAATTTATTTGTTGTGCATCTTGCGTGAAATCAATGGTTTTCTTGCTAGAATAAATAGACTCTTCGTTTTGGAATTTGAAAGTGCCAGATCCAGCACTATTGTTATAGACTGTAGTGCCATCAGGTCCAACCACTTTAAGGTAAATGTCCTTAGGACCTTTTTCAGCCACATAGTT
>CANHJJ010000336.1 GCA_947460565.1 Bacteroidota bacterium | reverse complement strand
GGCATTAAACCAAATACATTCTACAGCACCTGTGGCAGCATCATAAAAGTTTACAGTCATTAAAGGTCCGCCAGAAAATAATCTTACGGTATCACCTATTTCAAATAAATTTTCCATATTATTAGTTTTTTAACATCGTGAAATACGCTCCCACATATTAGGTAATAGTTACCTAAATAAGATTTATGTGTAACTAATTACATGAACAAGAATTGTTTGGGGGAACAAGGTAAGTGCAAGTTTGCTTATAACCATTGTATTCATATACCTTGAAATAATAAGTATTATTGGGGTTGCAATTGGTAACTGATACAGAACTTCCAGTTCCATTATACACCACAAAATCACCTGAAATGACTTGATCGCCTTGGCCAAATACAGTATTTGCATTGTATTCAGTGCCATCCGATGGTGCCGATTTAATTTTACCGTTTGCACTTGCTACTACTATTCGTCTATTGCCATCTGCACTTTTCCAGTTAAGGTAAATGCTCATGTTGTATCCTGTAATAGTTGGCGTTTGGGTAATATTTTGAGGGGTATTTATCGGTTTTGATGGTAAGGCTCCACCCCAAATACGTTGAACAAATTGAGGACTATCAATAAAAGGATTCCTATTATTTTGGACTGCGTATATAGCATTGTTTCGGTTAATCTCCTTCATGCTTACTGGGTCTTGGTTATGCCACTTAATTAACAAAGCTAATTCCCATGGTTTAAAAACGGGAAAAGAATTACTATCCAATAAAACAGAAGCATTGCTATTGGCCGCCCATCCTGCTACCAGATTTTCATAACAAGTAGCCATATAAAAATACCCTCGGGCCAAATCGCCTTTATATTCATCAATGGGCTCGAATACTTTGCCTGTGAATCCACCAGGAAATACAAATGAATTAAGGCCTCCTTTAGACCCATCTTGGGTGGGGGTGTTTGATGTCGTTGAAATAGCAACTTCACCATAAGGATCATTGCTGCGAATTCCATTCACTTTGGCATCAGTTGGATAAATAATAAACATATCACTAACCATGGGTGAGGCACTTGCAAACCAACTTTGAGGGAAACTATGCTCTCGAACATAACAATCGCCTTCCTTGCCCGTATAGTTTCCACACTGACTCGTAATTAAAGGATAAGAATAATTGGCAAAGGGTGGACTTAAATTGGTGCTATAAATATCCCATAAATTACCATTATAAAACACATCAGTGGAGGCATAATATGGCCAAAGATTGGCATAACTAATTACAGCATGTGAGGATATTTTATTGAATAAGGCTGTTTTTAGGCTGGCACCTGATAAAGAATGTAAGCCTGAATAATAAGTGCTTATATTGGATGGTATATTGGCACCTATGCCATTGCAAGTAACTGCAATGCTAACATTATTTGAACCTACACTTGATAAACTAATATTGGCAGTTAATAAACCCGCTTGATTAGGTGTAGCCCTCACATAAATAGTAAAATTATTAACAGCGTTGGAAATTGCTCTAATAATTAATGGTTTAGTACCGAAATTTTTATTAGCAAAAGTTGATATCTCGAAACCATCTGGCACATCTACCACAACCGGTGCACTTAATCCATTGGCATTCATTACAAAGTATTGGGGAGAAGATGACATGCCTAGCAAACAATTACCATAACTTGGCAAAATAGAAACAGAGCTTGAAATATTACCCGCATACAAACATGCATGTAGGCAAATGAATAGGGTAAAAGTAAAATTTCTCACAGGCTATACAGCTGCGATAATAAACATAATTTGTAGAATAAGTGATACCCATCTTATATACTAAGATACGATAGCCCTTGTATGGTAGCATAATTGACTATGCAAAAAGAATAAAATATTTTTGAAATTTTATTTTATTCTACTGCCAATGAACTTATTCCTGCTGTTTATTTTCTAAAGAATTAATGCGGATTATTTTTCCAACTTCCGATCTGGCATAATAAAAAAAGAAGGCGCTTCCGAATGGAAGCGCCTTCTTTTTTTATTATAGTTTGAATATTATTTGATAAACTTAACGGTTCTATCAAAACCATTTTCGTTCTTCACTTTCACGAAATACACACCACTGCTCAAAGCTTCAATGTTTAATTGAGCACTTGTGCCATTCATGCTTGCATTCATTACTTCGTTACCACTAATATTAAAAATACTAAGGTTAGAATTTTTGAAGCTTGCATTGCTGATGCTTATGTTTAACACATCACTTGCAGGGTTAGGATAAACTGCCATTTTGGTATTGACAATACTATTTTCGTTTTCAATACTTGTAGTGGTAGAATTTGCATTCAAAATCAATACAAATCTGTCTTTACCCCACTGATGCGGCATAGAGTCCATTACGAATGAATAAATAGGGTTCTTTCTGATATCAATTGTTTTTTGAGTAAACTTATCTAGTAAGGATACTGAAATACCATTATCAAAATCATTGATGGTGTTAAAATCAAACTTGTAGGTGCCTCTTTGAGTAGCTTCCACATTCAAACTAATTTTGGTTTCTTCAATCACAACAGGAATGCTTGACAAAGTTAAAATTATTGAATCGGAACCATAGCTAGATAAATTCAAGTTATCATTTTTCAATTTAGTTATATCATAGTTATCTCTTTGCAAGGAAGCTCCATTTATCATTTTCAAAATAAACTCATCGCTTTCGGTGCTATCTCTGTAATACTTAATATGTAATTCATCTGATAATGATTGTTTGTGAACAGCCAATGGCGCAGCCGAAACCGTTTTGAAGGCTTCGGTAAAAGTAAGTGATGCACCCGTTCCTGTAGCTTGCACAAAGAAAGCTGAACCTGATGGTATGATACCACTTGTTAATGTTCCTGAGCCAGCTTGGGTACTATAACTTTTGTATGAATTTGCTGTAGCATCAAAAACGTGTATAGCAGTTCCAATATTTGTTCTATTGCTTGCTGAGTTCCAAAACGCAACCCAATCAAATGCACATGGGTATGGATTTCCTAATAAGTTCCAACCATCGTTTGAGGTATTAAATGCTCCAGCAGCATCTGTGCCTGTTGAATTAATTGGCATAGATACAGAGCCTGCATTTACACCATTCGTAATGCCTCCTGTTTGGGTAAAGGTAAATGAAGATTGGGTAGGTGC
>CANHJJ010000335.1 GCA_947460565.1 Bacteroidota bacterium | reverse complement strand
CCTGCAAAATATAGTTAAGCTTCCGCCACTTGTTTCCTGCAATAAAAGGGTGAATAAGGTCTTCGCGCTTGATATACAATTCAATTTGTTTTTCTTTAAACAAATCAAAGTGCAACTGTTCTATTGGCGCATAGAGGTTTTCGTTAAACATTAAATAAGTTTTTGATATGCCTTCATCCATCTATCGGGGATTTCGTCACTTAATGCAATTTGGTAATCACTATAGCTACAAGGCACTAAGAATTTTCCACTGTGCGAGCTACGCTCCTTTGGGTAAGGAACCTCCATCCACCACCTATCGCTGATTAAACTCTTATAAAAAACAATCTCATGAGAGCTGTTTTTGAATGTCGTTCTATATATCATGTAGTCTTTGCTCTCAGCAGCCGGATAATCGTTTTTGCGGCCATAAAAGCCATCCACAAAATACCATAACATTTGTGCTGCCAATTGCATACTGTAGTTCTCTTTGTCTTTGCTTGGGTTGAAATCATACAAACCAAAACTTTGTAAATCACTGCCCATACCAGCATAGCGGCAAATGGCACAGGCTTCTTCGCCACTAAATCCGTTAGGAGAGGCTAAGTTTTGACCAGGCGCATCACTGGCCCTGATGGCCGAGGCCGAAAAAGACAGCATATGTGCATTGCGACAAAGGGGCTCAATATCTTGAATTTTATTACGCAAATTACCTAGGCGAACCATATCAAAATTCATGCGTTCAAAAGCATCATAGCTTTCGTTTTCAACAAAATAACTTTGATAACCCGCTAGTCCAATGTTAAACAAATAATAAGGCTGGTGACTAATAATTTTTGAGATATAGCTTGATTGAAGCTCATCTTGTTCATTTACGTTTACGTCTACTCTTGCATCCAAAAGCATCACATTCATATTTGAATTTTGCTTTTCGTGCGCTGCATATTGAGCGTAAGCCAAATCTTGCGAACCTCCAATGATTATAGGTAAAACCTTTTGTTGAATCAAATAGTTTACGCTTTGTTTAAGCGCATAATAGGTGTCTGAAACACTGTTGCCATTAACAATATTTCCCAAGTCAATAATTGAGATATCATAGCGAGGTTTTACCAATGAATAAAAGCCTTTCCTGATTTCATTAGGAGCCAATCCAGAACCATTTTGTTGGTCTTTCAATCGGTCTTCACCTACCCCTAAAATGGCAATTTTGTAAGCATTAATTTCTAGATTGTTTTGCTCGTTAAAAGCTACATATTGGGCTAAACTTTTGCCTCCAGATTCGCTTTTTAGTTGACCTACAAATTCGCTGCTTAATGGTTTGATATATTCGTTTATAGACATATTTGCTAGGGCTTATAAACGTTCAAATCTATAGGATGAACGTTTAATAATTAATAATAAAATATTTTGCAAATTGCCTAATATTGTTGGCTACTTAATACACATTTCCACACATTGATTATAGTAACTGGAGCAACGGGTTTTTTAGGGTCTCATATGGTATGCAGTTTATTGCAGGCGGGTCATTCTGTTTGTGGTTTAAAACGCAACAAATCAAGCCTTCAGGAGTTTAACTACATCTTTTCTTATCGCTTTGAAAAGCTTAATGATCAAGAAAAAACAAAACTACTTCAAGCGTTAAGTTGGCGCGATGGAGATTTGAACGATGTTTTGTCTTTAGAAGAGGTTTTTCAATTAGCTGATGAAGTTTATCATTGTGCTGCTATGGTATCTTTTCATGCCAAAGACCAAGAGCAGATGAACCATGTTAACGTAGACGGAACGGCTAATGTAGTGAATGCTGCGATTTCATGTGGAGTGAAAAAACTTTGTTATATCAGTTCAATTGCTGCTTTGGGTAGAACCAAAAGTGGTCAGCTGATTGACGAAAAAACACATTGGGACGAATCACCAAATAATAGCAATTATGCCATAAGCAAACACAAGGCTGAGTTGGAAGTTTGGAGAGGAATAGAGGAGGGTCTGAATGCGGTTATTGTTAACCCCGGAGTAATAATGGGGATAGGAGATTGGAACAAAGGCTCGGCAAATATGCTAAAAATGGTTGCTAAGGGTTTGCCTTTTTACTCAACAGGGGTGAATGGTTATGTGGATGTTGAAGATGTTGTTAAGGCCTCTGTTTTACTGATGGATAAGAACCTCTTTGCACAAAGATATATTTTGGTAAGTGAGAATATTTCAGTGAAGGATTTCTTTGAAACTGCTGCTAAGGAATTGGGTAAAAAATCCCCATACATCAAAGTAAATAAATTACTTGCAGAAATTGCATGGAGGTTAATGGCATTGAAGAAGATACTAACAGGCAAACAAGCTAACATCACTAAAGAAACGGCTAGGGCATCCCTAAACCAATATTTTTATAACAACCAAAAAGTAAAGGATGCTATTCAAATTGACTTTAAACCAGTGAAGCAAACCATAGCAGAAGCTTGCAAACAATTAATACTACAACAAAACCAATCTATATAACACATAATGAAAAAAACAATTCTTCTTTTAAGTCTTACGGCTACTTTGTTTGCTTGTAAAAACACCACCAACAACTCGAATGACAACAAATTATTGTTTGAAAAAAGCATGGCTGTAAAAGACTATCAATCGGCTATAGTTGCCATACAATACATGCTGTTAAAGGATAGTACCCTTAGCATGTATGAAGATACTTTACCGGAGCTATATGTAGCAACTAGCAATGTAGAGGCCGCGGATTATTATACCAATAGGGTATTGGTGCGCAAGCCAAATGACGAGCGTTTCCTTCAAATTAAGGCACTTTGTGCGCAACAAAAAGGTAAGATTGAAGAAGAGTTTGATATCTATAACAAATTGTTTGCTAGCACTAAAAAGCTATCTTATTTATACCAAATTACAGCTTTCCAATTTAGTACAGGTCAGATGGAACAAGCCGTTAAAAACCTTGCTGAGCTTGAAACCAAAGCTACCCCAAAAGACAGTGTAGATTTTGCTGTTAGTGAATCTGAAAAACAAAAGGTGCCACTAAGAGCAGCTGTATACAATATGAAAGCCTATATGCAAGCCCAAAGTCGTGATTTGATGGGCGCTAAAAAATATTTTGAAATGGCATTGAAAGAGTATCCAGATTTTGTGATGGCTAAGCGCAATTTGCAACAATTGATGCAAGGCGGAAGACAGTAATAAAACAATAT
>CANHJJ010000334.1 GCA_947460565.1 Bacteroidota bacterium | reverse complement strand
CTGGCTATGGGTATTGAAACCTATGACTATATTCACAATGCCTCAGATCGTAAAAATATTTACCGCTACGAGACCTACTTGGATAATAAAAATACCTTTTCATTTACTTTAAATCAGTTCGCATTTGACCAAAGTAAATACATCAATGCCCACATAGATTATGATTACTACAAACGAAATCAAGTTAGGATTCAAAAGTGTTTTGTGGATGATGGAAACGAAATACCACTTTATACTTGCGATAAGAACAAAGGCCGAATACCCTTGACTGAGGATAAAGTTCATGAGATGAAAATTCGCGTATTGGATGCCTCTGGCAACGCAGTGATTTTACTTTTCTATGTGCTTTCAAAAAAATCTGTGCAAAAAACCAAGCATGCAAAAAACGCAAAGGCTTTTTATCCCTTAAAAGCAAATGATATCAAGCAAAAGGATTTTACTTTCCATTTGGATGCAAAGTCGATTTATGATACCATTTTTTATGAGTGTAAGGTTTTACCTAAAATGAAAAGAGCATATAGCAAGACTTACCAAATACATCATAGTTCAGTACCAATGCACAAGTCTGCTGATATAGCTATTAAAGTAGATAAGGTAAAAAAGGAATACCAAGAAAAACAACTCTTGGCCTATTTTGATAAAAACGAGAAGAAATTTCGCTCAGCAGGTGGTGCTTATGAAAATGGTTTTGTGAAAGGCAAAGCCAGTGTTTTTGGTTCTTATTTTGTAAGCATTGATACCATTGCTCCAACAATTGAAAGGGTTTTTATTGATAAAGAAAATCCAAGTATTGATACCATGTATTGGCATTTTGAAGTGAAAGACAATTTTAGCGGAATTGGTAAATACGAAGCCTATTTGAACAATCATTGGATTTTATTGGATTATGATGCAAAGAGCAACCTATTAAGTTATAAATTTGATGAAGTATATTTTGATTTTTTATTAGAAAACATGAAGCGCTTGAATCAAAATTTGCTCGTTGTAAAACCAGAATTGCTTTTGCGTGTTTATGATAAGAAAGGAAATTTGACTGAATACAAAGTCAATATCAATTTATAAGAATTAAAGAAAATTAAACATGGCAACAATATTGAAAATAGGAGATAAGGCACCCGCATTTAAGGGTATAAATGAAAAGGAAGAAACCGTTAAACTAGCTGATTTTAAAGGCAAGAAACTAGTTTTATATTTCTATCCACATGACAATACCCCAACCTGCACCGAAGAAGCGTGTAACCTCAGAGATAATTACCATTCATTTTTAGCAAAGGGCTATAGCATCTTGGGTGTGAGTGAGGATAGCGTGAAGAAACACCAAAATTTTATAAAAAAGTACGAACTGCCCTTTTCACTTTTAGCCGACACGGATCATGTTATTCAAAACCTGTATGGTGTTTGGGGTGAAAAAACCATGTATGGGAAAAAGTATATGGGCACCATTCGTACTACCTTTATCATTGACGAAAATGGCAAGATTGAAGATATCATTGAAAAAGTAGAGGCTAAAAATCACAGTACCCAAATTTTAGGTTAATATTATATTTTCGTAGCCATTTATGATATACGAATTGACCGAAATTGACTATGATATTTTAAATAGTATATACTTTGTTGAGCCTTTTGACAAGATTCTTGAGGAAGTAAACTATCCCCCAAATGTGGTTGCCGATTGCCTCAAAAGTTTAATCTCAAAGAAATATGTAGTAGCCATGCTTTGGGACGATGCCAAGCAGGATTATGTGCGAAGTTTTATGTATGATAGTGATAACATGCATGCCTATTCGTATCTAGCCACGAAAGATGGCTTGTTGGCGCACAATTCTCAAGTGTAATTTCTTTACCCTTCAATTTCAAATCAATCTTTTTCTATTTCTTGTTTCAAATACCACACAAGCTTATCTTGCCCTCAAATATTTTATGAAATCAGTTTTGTTAGTTGGCTTGGGCGGTGCTATTGGTTCTATGGCAAGGTATGTATTGGGTTTGCTTTGCAAAGACTTTACTGGAATTTCATTCCCAATTAACACTTTTTTGGTAAATATGATTGGGTGTTTTTGCATCGGTTTGCTTTCATTTCAACTAACAAAAAATGCAGACCCCTATAACATCAGACTCTTTGCCATTGTGGGTGTGCTAGGTGGCTTTACTACTTTTTCAGCTTTTAGCATCGAAGTAATAAACATGTTTAGAGAAAAGTATGTATTACAAGCCTTGTTATATGTGGTAGTTTCAAATGTATTAGGCATTTTTGCTGCCTATATGGGGTATTCAATTAAATCTTAATGCAGGGTATCGTAATAAAATCTACGGGTAGTTGGTACATGGTTCGTAAGGATGATGGAGAAATTGTTTCTTGTCGTATCAAAGGAAAGTTTAGGTTACAAGGCATTAAACATACCAACCCCGTTACTGTTGGCGATGTGGTAGAATTTGAAATAGAGCCAAGCAATGAAAATGGAGTTATTAATAAAATTCATGACCGCAAAAATTATATCATCCGTAAAGCAAACAATTTATCAAAACAAACCCACATCATAGCTGCCAATATCGATCAGGCTTTATTGATGGTAACCTTGGCTTTTCCTAAGACCTCTCTTGGTTTTATTGATAGGTTTTTAATGACTGCTGAAGCCTATCATATCCCCGCTACCATAGTTTTCAATAAACTTGATTTGTTTACAAATGAGATGGAAGATTTACTGAATGACACCATTCAATTGTATCAAAATAATATTGGATATCCCTGTATCAAAACATCTGTAAAAAATAATATTGGATTGGATGAAGTGAAAGATTTACTTCAAGGCAAAATCACTTTGGTAAGCGGTCATTCGGGTGTTGGGAAATCTTCATTGTTAAATGCTATCGAACCTGCTTTGAATATTAAAACGGGCGATATTTCAAGTTATTCTTTCAAGGGACAGCATACCACTACATTTGCCGAAATGCATCCATTGTTTTTTGGCGGATATATCATAGATACACCAGGAATAAGAGAATTTGGTTTGGTTGATTTTGATGACAGAGAGATTTCTCATTATTTCAAAGAAATGAAATCCTTTATTGGAAAATGCAAATTCAACAACTGCAAGCACATGAATGAACCTGGCTGTTCAATTATTAAAGCTGTAGAAGAAAATATCATAAGCCCTGAAAGGTACCACAGTTATTT
>CANHJJ010000333.1 GCA_947460565.1 Bacteroidota bacterium | reverse complement strand
GTCAATATCATCAATGTTTTTAACGTGTTTTTTAGCTAGTTTTTGTTTAACCAGTTCAGTGTTTTCGCGTATAAAGTTTATTTGTAACATGCTATTCCTCGTTCGATATTAGGTAACAAAGATGATAATTTTGCTTTGCTATGCAAAATAGATTAGTCCCTTTTTCGATTTCGAGTAATAATTTTCTTTGGATTTTGCTTGGTATGGAAAACATCAGTGATGAATATGGTTTCATCATCGTATTGGTAGATTATTTTGTAATTACCCTCAATAATGAAACGACTGTTTTGATGTATTTTCTTTAATAGTGGCTCAATGGTACCTGCATTTGCCTGCAAAGAGAGGTGTTCAACGGAGTTAAGTAATTTTATACAGTATTTGTTTGCAATTGCCTCGGATTTAGTTTCTTCGGAAATGTATTTGTGTATTTCATTCAAACATTTTGCTGCAAAATGAGTCCATACAATTTCTCTTTTTTTCATACCTATTTGGCAAACTTCTTTTTCATTTCAGTTTGAGTAATAAGGTTTCCTTTTTTGATATCTTTTTGTGATTTAGTATTCCTATCATAGAACTCCAATTCATTCATAGGTTCTATGTTTTTTTGAGGCGAAATATTTGATTTTAAAATAGTATAAACTGCCTTAAGCAAAGTGTTATCATCAATCGCCTGAATTGTTTTATACAGTTGGTTTTTTAATGCAGTATTGGTCATACCTTTTTAGTTTATTTTCAAATGTACCAAAACAAATTTAAATTTTTGAAAACAATGGCCTTGAATTATTATTTAAAAAAAGGCCATCTTCTCAGATAGCCTTTAGATATATGTTAAATATTTTGTTTTTATTCTTCTGTAATAATCACTTTCTCCATTACATCTCCTTGGCGAATATCGTCAATCACATCAAGACCTTCTACCACTTTGCCAAAGCAAGTATGGTTGCGGTCTAAGTGGGCGGTATTGTTACGGCTATGGCAAACAAAGAATTGTGAGCCACCTGTGTTCCTGCCAGCATGTGCCATAGATAAAACACCTCTGTCGTGAAATTGGTTGCCACCAGTTAGTTCGCAATCAATTTTGTAACCTGGTCCACCAGCACCTGTGCCAGTAGGGTCGCCACCTTGAATTACAAAATCAGGGATTACACGGTGAAAAGTCACGCCATTGTAATAACCGCTTTTAGCAAGTTTTACAAAGTTGGCTACCGTGTTAGGAGCATCGTTGTCATAAAATTCAATTTTCATTACACCTTTATTGGTGTGTATTTCGCCTTTTGTCATATCGTTTTATTTGTGATTAAGAGCCGCAAAATAATAAATGCTATTTGTGTTACATAATATTTGTTAATGGATTTTAATTGATAATAAAATAGCTCTTTTTAAATTTTATTGAAAACTGTTAAACCCACTCGATAAATATAATGTACTTAAAATGTCGATAAACAATTCCCGACATCACAATAATATATTTTTTAATGCACCTGCCGTGTTGGCAACTATGCGCAGTTAATTAAGAATACCCATCAAAACAATCTAGTTTTAACAAATAATTCTTTTAATTGTTTGAACACGTCAAAGTGCTGTACTTGCAAGGTAGGTTAAGAGCGATTTTTTTGGACTCAATCTTTAAATAAGCATTACACAACAATATTTTGTATTCAATAAGTTTTTTAATTAACCTTGTAATAAAAAACTATGATTTACCTATTTGCTATCCTTGCTACAATCCTCGGCATCATTTTAACCTCTCTTTCAACTGTGCCGCAAGGAACGGTGGCTGTAATAACCATTTTTGGAAAATACAGACGCATTTTACAACCTGGTTTAAACATAAAAATTCCATTTATTGAACAAGTTTATAAACGTATTTCTATTCAAAATAGATCAGTAGAATTGGAATTTCAAGCTGTAACAAATGACCAAGCAAATGTTTATTTTAAATCGATGTTGCTTTACAGCGTGATGGATCAAGAAGATGAAACGATTCAGAAAGTGGCTTTTAAGTTTTTCAGCGAAAAAGATTTAATGCAAGCCTTAATCAGAACTATAGAAGGAAGCATAAGGGCTTTTGTAGCTTCAAAAAAACAAGCAGAAGTGCTGGCTTCTAGAAAAGAGATTGTAGATTATGTGAAAGACCAAATTGATCATACTTTATCAACTTGGGGTTATCATTTACTAGATTTGCAAATTAATGACATCACTTTTGATCAAGCGATTATTGAAAGCATGAGCAAAGTTGTAGCTTCAAATAATTTAAAAGCTGCTGCCGAAAATGAAGGACAGGCTTTGTTAATAACGAAAACAAAAGCTGCAGAAGCCGAAGGAAATGCAATTAAAATATCGGCAGAAGCTGAAAAACAAGCAGCTTTATTAAGAGGAGAAGGTGTTGCTTTATTCCGTCAGGCTGTGGCAAAAGGTATGTCAAATGCTGCCGAAGAAATGAAACAAGCAAACCTTGATACAAATGTAATTTTATTTAGTATGTGGACTGAGGCTGTTAAAAATTTTGCTGAATATGGAAAGGGGAATGTGATTTTTTTGGATGGTAGTCCAAACGGTATGGAATCTACCATGAAACAAATTCAGGCGATGATGATTAAACAAAAAGACGATAAATAATCTTTGATTAATACAAATAAAAAAAACACGCCCTAAAGCGTGTTTTTTTTGTGTTTTATAATCTAATTATTCAATTATTTTTTTTGTGTTCCTGCTCTTCCAATTCAGCGCAGCTAGCTTTATTTTCTTTTCCAGCCTTTTCTTTGCGAATTGCTTTGCATCTAGCCATATTAAATTTACCTAAGTCAGTATACCTATTTTGGCAAATAGCTTTTGTTCAGGATTGCAATTGTATTGTTAGTGAAGTCGTGTGTTTCTTAGCAACCATTGTCATGCACTAAAAATGTCGGGAAGCAATTCCCGACATTATAAAAAAAGAGGCTGTCTCAAAAGGGCGGCCTCTTTTTTTACATGTTGATTTAAATGTTGAAAAAGAAAGGGCAGCCGAAGCCACCCTTTCATAGACCATTACGTCTAATAGGTATGTCTAGTACCAATTCAAACATAGCATTTAAGCATTATAGTAACAACCAAATAATGTTGTTACCTCCATCACTTGAGGAACTGATTGTTGAAAATCATCCAGTTAGATTAATAAATCAAGTAATTGACCAGATTGATATTGACCC
>CANHJJ010000332.1 GCA_947460565.1 Bacteroidota bacterium | reverse complement strand
GCTATTTCCATAATTTTACATATTTCTTCTGTACTGACCGCCTACCTCAAATAGGGCATTGGTAATTTGTCCCAATGAACAGTATTTAACGGTTTCCATCAATTCGGCAAATATGTTTTTGTTATGAATAGCCACCTGTTGCAAACGATGGAGCATCTCTTTACCTTTTTCTTCATTGGCTTTCTTCAATTGGTTCAACATCGTTATTTGGTATTCTTTTTCTTCTGTGGTTGAACGTATCACCTCCTTAGGTAATACCGTTGGCGAACCTTTGCTGCTTAAGAATGTGTTCACACCAATAATAGGAAATTCACCTGTGTGTTTTTGCATCTCGTAATACATACTTTCTTCTTGTATTTTATTACGTTGGTACATGGTTTCCATGGCACCTAAAACACCACCACGTTCGGTTATCTTATCAAACTCACTTAATACTGCTTCTTCTACCAGGTCTGTAAGTTCTTCAATAATGAAGGAGCCTTGTAAAGGATTTTCGTTTTTAGCCAAACCTAACTCACGGTTAATGATTAACTGAATAGCCATAGCACGTCTTACTGATTCTTCTGTAGGTGTGGTAATGGCCTCATCATAGGCATTGGTATGAAGCGAATTACAATTATCATAAATAGCATATAATGCCTGCAGCGTTGTACGAATATCATTAAAATCTATCTCTTGTGCGTGCAATGAACGACCTGAAGTTTGAATATGATATTTCAACATTTGGCTTCGTTCGTTTCCACCATATTTTAGTTTCATGGCTTTGGCCCAAATTCTGCGACTTACACGACCAATTACTGAATATTCAGGATCTATTCCATTTGAAAAGAAGAATGATAAATTAGGAGCGAAATCATCAATATTCATACCTCTGCTTAAGTAATACTCAACAAAGGTAAATCCGTTTGAAAGCGTTAAAGCCAGCTGTGTGATAGGATTGGCACCAGCCTCGGCAATATGATAGCCGCTAATAGATACTGAATAGAAATTACGCACTGCATTGTCAATAAAATATTGCTGCACATCACCCATTACTCGCAAAGAGAACTCAGTAGAGAAAATACAAGTGTTTTGTGCTTGGTCTTCTTTCAAAATATCTGCTTGAACTGTCCCACGAACTTGCTTTAATGTATCAACTTTAATTTTGCTATAAACATCAGCTGGTAATACCATATCACCCGTAACGCCCAATAACATCAAACCAAGGCCATCATTGCTTTCAGGCATGGTTTCGTTATACGAAGGTCTTGATAATCCTTTTGCTTTGAAAATGTCATCAATCTTCTTATTCACTTCAGCCTCCAGGCCATTGGCTTTAATATATAGTTCACATTGTTGGTCAATGGCAGCATTCATAAAAAATGCACAGATAATAGCCGCAGGACCGTTGATTGTCATTGACACAGAAGTTTTAGGATCTGCAAGGTTAAAGCCTGAATACAATTTTTTAGCTGCATCCAAACTCCAAACACTCACACCTGAATTTCCAATTTTACCATAAATATCAGGGCGATGGTCAGGGTCGTTTCCGTATAGTGTAACCGAATCGAAAGCTGTACTTAATCGCTTAGCTGGCATACCTTGCGATACATAATGAAAACGCTTATTGGTTCTTTCAGGTCCACCTTCACCAGCAAACATACGGGTTGGGTCTTCGCCTTCACGCTTGAATGGATAAATTCCCGCAGTGTATGGAAAATCTCCAGGGAAATTTTCTTGCAAAGCCCATTGCAAAATCTCGCTCCAAGCTCTGAACTTTGGAACAGCCACTTTTGGTATTTGCGAATGAGATAATGATTCTGAATGTGTCTTAATTTTTATCTCTTTATCCCTCACTTTAAATACATAGTATTCATCTCGGAAAAGGTTCTTTTTATCTTCCCAAGTTTCTAATAATAATTTGTTCTTAGGATCAAGGTTTAATTCAATTTCTTTATAAGCTGCCTCAAGCGCTGTTATCAAATTCGGATCTGTATTTTTGTTGGATGATAATGCTGATATAGCTGCTCTGATACCATACAATTTATCAGCAATCTCAACCTGATTATTTACCCATTTATCATAGCCACGGTTGTTTTCAGAAATCTCAGAAAGGTAGCGAGTACGCGAAGGAGGAATGATGTAAATTTTCTCACTCATCTCATCGCTAATGTGATAAGTTGATATTAAATCAGCACCTGTTTTTTCAACTATTTTATCCATAATTGATTTATACAAGCTATTCATTCCAGGGTCGTTAAACTGACTGGCAATGGTGCCATACACAGGCATATCATCTGCATTTTTATCAAACAATTTATGGTTGCGTTGGTATTGCTTTTTCACATCGCGCAAGGCATCCAAAGCACCTTTTTTATCAAATTTATTGATGGCAATGATATCAGCAAAATCAAGCATATCAATTTTCTCCAACTGAGTGGCAGCACCATATTCAGGTGTCATCACGTACAAGCTAGTATTGCTATGCTCTATGATTTCAGTATCACTTTGACCAATACCAGAAGTCTCTAAAATTATCAAATCAAAATTTGCTGCTTTCACAATATCCACTGCTTCTTTCACATATTTAGATAAAGCCAAATTGCTTTGACGTGTAGCCAATGAACGCATATATACCCTTGGGTTTTTAATAGAGTTCATTCGAATTCTATCACCCAATAATGCTCCACCTGTTTTGCGTTTACTTGGATCTACTGATATAATGGCAACTGTTTTATTCTTAAAATCTAACAAAAACCTACGAACCAATTCGTCAACCAAAGAAGACTTACCTGCTCCACCTGTGCCTGTTATACCTAGCACTGGAATTGTAATATCATGGTTACTTGATTTGTTGATTTCGTTATGAAATGGTTCAAAATCTTCAGGAAAATTTTCGGCCGCTGAAATCAATTTTGCAATCGATTTATAATCCTTATCTTTTAGATTATTCACCTCACCATTCAAGTTGGTACCTGTAGCAAAATCGCATTTCTCAAGCATATCATTTATCATGCCTTGCAATCCCATGGCACGTCCATCATCAGGATGATAAATACGAGTAATACCATAATCTTGCAATTCAGCTATCTCTTCCGGAAGAATGGTTCCTCCTCCTCCCCCAAAAATCTTAATATGGGCACAACCTTTTTGTACTAACAAATCACGCATATATTTAAAATACTCCACGTGCCCACCTTGGTAGGAGGTCATAG
>CANHJJ010000331.1 GCA_947460565.1 Bacteroidota bacterium | reverse complement strand
TTAAGAAAACAAAAAAATGTTGGTCATGATTGGCTAATAGTAGACGAAGTGGGCAAGTTAGAAATCGAAAGAAATGAAGGTTTAGAGCCTGTCATCACTGAACTTATTAGCTATTTTAAAATGGAGGATGTTAATGGAAATCTCTTATTGGTTATTAGAGATTATTTACTCGAAACAGCAATTACATATTATGATTTGCAAGATGCGATTGTCCTTGATAGAGCATTCTTTGAAGAAAGCAATTAAATTTGTTTGAGTAGTCGAAAAAATGTTTAATTTTAAGTAAAGATAAATGGGTTTCAAAAGTTACAATACATTCTATTAATTTGGATATATGATTGGCAATTGCCTTAATAATTTCATAGCACGCAAGTCCATAAATAAACTAATCAAACAACTTATCTGGCTCAGGTACTTTGAATACCAAGAAATTGGTGCCTAAGAAATTGAGCACCACATTAAGGCAAATAGAAAGGATATTGGAAACCAAAGGGCCATTGTTCATAAACCAATTGCCAGCCTCTTTATTGTCTGAAGAAAAGAAAAGCTGAGCCATGTATTCGTTGGGATGCACCACATGATCGCACACAAAATTAAAAAGCAAGTAAACCACAAAGGTACCGCCATACACCATGATGTATTTTAGCAAATACTTTTCGCCATCTTCGGCTTGGTCGATATAAGTCCAAAATTTGTTTAAAGTAAATCCCACAAAAAAGCCTGTGATGTAGCCTATGGCTTTGGCAATCAAATTAAATTGAGGATATTGGCTGATGATAAGCCAAAAAGCAGCAAGACTAAATAAAGTACTGGTGGTACCAACAATTCCAAATTTAATAAACTTACGGGCCATTGGGTATTGGCGAATCCAGAGTCTAAATTGTTGGATGGGTTTAATCATGTGTCGCAAAAATATCTGATTGGCTTTTGCTAAACAATCATTTCAGAAAAATTATTGCATTTTACGTTCATCGGCAAAACTGCAACTAGAAACATTTATATGCGCAGAGCGCTGCTCTGTAAGTATTCATGTTTAAATCCTATTTCAATTAACAACACTTACAAGAAATTGGTAGTTCAGTGGCTAAATAAAGTTTTTGCTTCGTATCAAGTTCAGCGGTGGCAGACAGTTTAGTGCTTCGAAATCGTCAACTTCTTGTATTTGCAAACCGTTAGCTGCTATGCAAAAGGTGAAAGATGAATTGACAGAAAAACGAATAATATCAGCTTGCAAGCCCTATATCCCTTCAGTAGAAGCGATGCATAATTATAATTGCCTGCATGAAAAAAGTTAATTCAAATTTAGATCAATTTCAAAATATTCGAAAAAACTTAAGTTTGCGTTAAACGAGGCTATTATGGAAACCGTTATGTTAGATCGCCATGTTTCTTACCAACAGAATTAATCATTATCAAACAAATGTTGCTGTAGCATATTATCAATGTCAATCTCCTCGAGATTCCAGTATTCATTATTACTGAGGTTAAAGGAAAAGCATATTTGATTCAATGCGATATCACTAGCAATACATCTGAAAGAAAATTTGTAATAGTTGTATTCATTCTTTTGCCCTTTTAAACGCATAATACCCATAATGATGAGATGGTTTTTTATCAGCAAGGTTTGTTCAATATGCATGCATGGACCGGTATTTTCAGTTTCATCTAACATCATGCAACTATATGATTTTGATAAATGAATGGAGTTAATTTCTTCCAACCCATTTCGGGCGGGGGATTGGAATAATAAATCAAAATCTCGATAGCTTTTTTGCATTATCAATTGCGTTTCTGCCTCAATTGCGGGTTTACCATTTTTTATTATTACCTTATAATGGTATTTATCCTTATAAAAAAGGTATCTATTTGTTCGCAAATAGTTAAACCTCATGCGGCCTAAAACAGAAGTATTGGTTGAACCATCATTTTGATAACCCAATATTCGCTCAAAATTATTATCCCAAAAAGGTATAAAGTTGTTTTTACAGAGTTTTTTTATTGACTGTTTTATCCCATTTATATTTTCAAATTCGCAAATAAAAAGGGATTCTAATAATCTTGACTCCTCTATGCCAAACCCATATTCATTATCATAAAATAAATTTATATTACCCATCAGATAGCAGTTTTCCGGGGTACAAAACACATGCTGCGTTTCAATCATTATTGCTATAGTTGCAGTATCAGTTCTGTTTCCACCAGGTGTAAACCAATAGCAAACCTCTTCAAAACCTCCAAGTCTGGTTTGGGTGCTAAAACGTAACTCCCCAAAATTCTCATCATCCCATGAATCGTAAATTACCTTTTCTCGCAGTTCACCGTATTCCCCGAAGTTAAAATAGTCACGAAGAAGAATATCAACGGTAGTATCAGGATTTTTTGGACGCAGCCTTATGGTGCCTTCCCAGCTAGTTATTTTCTTTTTCATAATTAAGCGCTTAATGATTTTGGCAAGAATAGCCTCATAGTTTGAATTCTATTTTCAGAGGCTATGAACCTTAATAGTTTAATAGCGCACCAGAAATAATTACTTATTATGCCTAATTCTTATCCATTGCGTACCTAAAACCGATGATGACTGCATTAAAAGATTATTTTCTATAGAATTTCTAATCAAAGTATTATTTTTCAGTTAATTGATTTTCATCTCTCTCCAACCTTCAACAATCATCACCATAGCCAAGGTGTCCAACTCGCAGTAGCGCAAAAGTGCATCTGCAATTTGTGTGCGCTGTTGCTCTGGCACATCTGCGTATTGTAAATAGTTATATGCAGTTAACGCTGCGCCACCATCGCCTACCTCATCAAAATCTTTTACTAATTCATCCAAAATTTCTCGGTTACAATTATCAAAAACTGGTGGTAAAGTCTTGTATGGGTCGAAGTTCTTGGCAGAATCAATCCACTTATGGTCATCAAAGTTTAAGCTTTTTACCGCAAGTTTTTTACCATAAATTCCATTTGTTCCATATCTCTCCCTTAGGTAAACACTGTCTATGATAATGGCAGGTAAAATTTGTTTGAGCGAATTACTGCCTTTGGCATGTGGCGAATAGTAATATTGCATTACCAGTTCGTACAAATCAACCATATCGCGCTCACCATACACATAATTTTTATTTACTTTTCTGCGTGTAATTTTTCTAATAAACTCAATTAAGGTTGCAGCATCTGCCGGAGCATCCGGGTTAGTTT
>CANHJJ010000330.1 GCA_947460565.1 Bacteroidota bacterium | reverse complement strand
TCCTGTATCGTTACCTCATCAAAAAAACCTTTGGAAACCAATTTGTTGTTGGAATATTCTGTAGGTATGATATTTAATTCTTTAAGATACAGGTGAAGGGCTGAGCCTTCGTTCTTATGTGAAGTTAATTCGAAATATTCTTCCAACCCTTCCGGAAGAATCAGTTTCATTAATACTTTAAAGGATTCATTCATTGTTCAATTTTTTGCCCTGCAAAATTGAACTTTTTTATTTTACTCCACAACTTTTGGATTTGATCCGATTTGAGGATTTGGCAAAAGGGATTAGCATTAATAAATATAAAAATGCTACTTTTTAGAATAAAATATTAATCAATGATTATCGATGTTTAATAATGATAACTGATTTTTTACAATTAGCATCTATGACTATCAATCATCATCGATTTTCAGCTTCAAACATTTTACACTTTATATGAGCCAATTTAAATGATTCGTTTGTTAACTGATTATTTATATTTTCAGGCAAATCTTCGCAAGAAATATGATTTTCATAAATTGTATTAAGAAAAAGAATAAATTCTTCAAGTTTCCATATGAATATTAACAATACGGTAATACACCATTTTATAATTGTTCCTAGATTTACTAGAAAAAAAATGAGATATACTATCGTTGCCTTGATCCTGTTTTTGTTTGCAAATTCCTTGCTTTGTCAAAATAATTTAAATATTGACACCGAACTACTTCCTCATTTAAACAAATCCTTAGCACCTTTTTATCATGGTGTAGCTAGTGGAGATCCCACTCAAAACTCAGTAGTTATTTGGACAAAGTTAACTTTAGATAAAAATATAAAGGAGGCCGTTTTAAGTTGGGAAATAGCAACAGATACTACATTTAAACAAAGTCGTCAAACGGGCATTGTGACTACCAATGCCGAATTTGATTTTACAACAAAAATAAATGTTACCAAATTAAAACCTTACACGGTTTACTATTACCGTTTTTCTTATAACAATAGCAGTTCAGTTGTCGGGCAAACCAAAACCTTGAGTGATAACTTAAACACCTCTACCATTGCCTTTGCGTCCTGCAGTAATTATGAATGGGGTTACTTTAATAATTACCGTTTTATGGCTGAAGACAAAGCTATTGACGTGGTAGTACATTTAGGAGATTATATTTATGAATATGCCGTTGGCAAATATGGTGACACTGCCATTGGCAGAATAAACGTGCCTAATAAAGAAATTATTTCATTAGATGATTATCGTACCAGATATTCGCTTTACCGCTTGGATAAAGACTTGATGAAATTACATCAGTTAAAGCCCTTTATGACAACTTGGGATGACCACGAAATTGCCAATAATGCCTATATAGATGGGGCACAAAATCATCAAAAAAATGAGGGCGATTGGTATAACCGCAAAGCAGCTGCCACTAAAGCTTATTATGAATGGCTCCCCGTAAATAAAAAGCCAGAAAGTCATTTATACCGTTCGTTTGCCATTGGTAAACTCATTAATTTGTTATTATTGGATACACGAATTGAAGGCAGAACCTTGCAGGTAGATAGCATGAGTGCGCCAAATTATTTTGATACAACTCGCAGCATATTAGGAAGAGAGCAATATAACTGGTTAACACATTCATTAGATAAATCGTATTGCTGGAACATAATGGGTAACCAAGTACCTTTTGGTCCTATGTTTCAACCTGACAAAATAAAGGGTGCTTTATACATGGATGGATGGGATGGCTATCCCTATGAGCGTGAAAAATTTGTAAACTACTTAAAGAAACGTCAATTAAAAAACTTAGTGATTGTAACGGGTGATTACCATTGTTCATTTGCCATGGAAACAAATTTGCAAGGTACTAAAGACACAAGTGACAATGTTGCTATTGAATTTGTAGTAACGAGTATTACATCGGCTAACGATGATGAATATGTTACTGATAAAGAAGTAGCAGAGGCAAAAGAACTATATTTAAAAAATAATCCTCACATGAAATATTGCAATAATAAAGATCATGGTTACCTCGTATTAAAGGTGAGTAAAGATGAATTGATTGCAGAATTTAATTATGCCAGTACCGTTAAAAAACCAGAAGCCATAAAAATAACCGAAAAAGTGTATCATATAAAATCAGGTTCAGCAGTTATAGTGGAAGGAACGAAAAAATAAAATAAGTTCTAATGCATACCACTATCCTTTGCTGCCACATAACCAAATCCTTTTTATTTGCTTAAAACATCAGTCTGCTTAAAAGAAATACTCAAAACATCCTCTAATCTTAATTCTGCATTAGCCAATTGTCTTTTGAAATGGCAGTTTATTGAATTTTTAATATGATGAACTCAGTTCTTCTATTTTGTTGATGTTCCTCTTCGGTACAATTGATTTTACTGCTCCCTCACAAGCACAACCGTTTTTTAATTTCGATTCTCCAAATCCTTTGCCTGATTAATTGATTCTCAGCGCTGCCAATTGATTCTCAACGATGTTAAACGCTGCTCATCGCTTAAAAGCGTTTAACAACGCTATTAAAAAAAATATTTTTACTATTCCCTGTCATTTCAAAACTGCAAATTTTTTGCATTTACAGCATTTAATAAGTTGCACTTTTGTATAACATTATACAAATCGTTTGTTCACACTTCGAAAATTAAAATATTAGAGATCATTGAAAGTTAACTTTTAACGGAGCACTTTATGAAGCAAAAAGAATTGAGAGTATTAAATAGAGTTTATGTTCAAAAAAATCAAACAGCTACAACCCAACATCTAGAAAAATAGAATTGAAATACAACCTTATTGTAAATAATTTTTATAAAACAAGCGCGGCGATTCATTAGAACATTTAAGTATCGCGATAAACGAATTTAGAGGGCAATACAGGCGCGATAATAATCTTAATGAGAATTTTTACTATTGACTAAATTCTATCCTTAAAAACGATTATTGCCCCTCGCATTTTGACTAGACCCCAAACAAATGAATAGCAGTTCCATTCACCTAGAAATTATATCCGAATGCAAGTGCTCAAGAAATTGTATTGTGGATTAATTTAAATTTAATATTTGTTTAAACTATGTTTAAACCAAGCCTAAAACAAAAAAGCCTTTCAGTTTCCTGAAAGGCTTGTCATTATTAGTGTGGACCCGGAGAGATTCGAACTCTCGTCCAAACAAGGAATTAATAAGCTTTCTACAAAGTTTAGAACATAATT
>CANHJJ010000329.1 GCA_947460565.1 Bacteroidota bacterium | reverse complement strand
TTGCTTGAAGTATATCCAGGGCAGATAACACCCACATGAAGACCAGTTTTTAGGTTTTCAATTCTTAGTGCTTCCATAAAACCATTCATGGCAAACTTACTCGCACTGTAACCTGTTCGTCCTGGTAAGCCTTTAATACCAGCTATCGAACTAACGCCTAAAATACTTCCTTTTTCCTTCAATAGATAAGGCATGGCATATTTGCTGCAATAAACTGTTCCCCAAAAATTGATGTCCATTACTTGTTTCAAAACTGCAAGGTCTAAGTCGGCAAAAAGCGCACGCATACTGATACCCGCGTTATTAATTAGAATATGAATGGTCTGAAATTTTTCTACACTTTGTGTAATGAGGTTTTTGCAATCTGATTCAATACTCACATCACATTTCACAAGTAGTGTTTCAGCTTTGAGTGAACGGCATTGTTGTTTTACCTTTTCAAGTTTATCAGTATTTCGAGCGGCCAACACCAGTTTGCATCCTTGTTTTGCAAAGGCAAAGGCACACGCTTCTCCAATACCAGAGGAAGCACCTGTAATGATAACAACTTTATTTTGTAAATTCAATGTTGAGGATAATTCCTAATTGGTATTATTTCTTCCAAACAATTGGAGTGCCAACAGCTTCTACTTCAGGAAAATCAGGTTCGATACCATCTAATGCTTCTTCAATAGCATCTTCTAAGTAAGCAGCGGTCACCATGTTTTCATTTTCCCAAGCATCATCAATAGCACCTTTGTAAACCAACTCACGTTTACGATTGAAAAGGAAAACTTCTGGAGTAACGGTAGCGCCAAATTTCTTAGCTACTTCTTGGGTTTCGTCCTGCAGAAATAAGAAGTTTATAGCCCCTAATTTTAATCGATCAGCCACAAATTTCATATGATCAAGACTATCCTCAGGTGATTGCAATGCATCATTAGGATTGATTCCAACTATACCCAAATTATCATCTTCATAGGCTTCAAAAAGCTTTATTAACCTTTGTCCATAAGCCTTAGAAATGGGAGAGCTATTGCATGTGAAGATAACCGCCAAAGCATATTTGTCTGCATAGTCAAAATTCGTATATATTTTATCATCAAAACCTTTTAGCTTAAATTCTGGTAATTTGTCGCCTATTTGTAACATAATCGTGTGTAATTTTGGCGTGAAGTAAGTATTTTTTTATGAAAGTTGAATACTAGAATTTTACTTCGCAGCAAAATTACTTTTTTAACTTTTATAAAAGCTTAATTGCCATAATGAAAATCCAAGTAGTAAAGACAGAATCAGAAAAAATACAATTCATAAAATGTGTTCATTATTTTTACAAAAACGATGCAGAATGGGTAGCACCACTTGAAAAGGATATTGCACAAATATTTGACAAGAAACAAAACTTGAATTTCAAGCAGGGTAAGGCTTGCCATTGGTTACTTTTTGATGATAAGCAAAAAATAATTGGGCGAATTGCAGCCTTTTACAACCAAAAAGATTTCTTGCCAAATGAAAAGAAAATAGGAGGCTGTGGATTTTTTGAATGCATTGATAGCCAAGAGGCAGCAAATAGGATGTTTGATACAGCCAAGCAATGGCTTCAAAGTAATGGTATAGAAGGCATGAACGGGCCAGTGAACTTTGGTGAGAAGGATAAATTTTGGGGCTTGTTGGTGGCAGGTTTTAAAAACCCATCCTACCAAGAAAATTATAACCCAAGCTATTACCAGAAACTGTTTGAGAACTATGGCTTTGAGAAACTTACTGAACAAACCACATCTGAAATAAACCTGAATGATTTTAACTATGAGAGGTTTAATAAGCTAGCCTCAAGGGTATTAAATAATCCTGATTATTCGTTTGAGCATTTTAGAATTAAATATTTGAGCAAATTCTCTGAGGATTTTATCACTATTTACAATCAAGCTTGGGCACACAGGCCAGACTTTAGCCCTATGACCAAAGATAGAATAGAAACCACTTTGAAATCTTTGAAGCCTATAATTCTAGAAAAGGTAATGTGGTTTGCTTATGCGCATGGTAAGCCAGCAGGTTTTTATATCAGCGTTATTGATGTAAACAAAATATTCAAACCTTTAAAAGGCAATTTGAATTGGTGGGGTAAAATTAAATTTCTCTGGTATAAAAGTACCACTAAGGTAAATAGAATTCGGGGTATTGTATTTGGTATTATTCCAGCCTATCAAAATTTGGGTTTAGAAACAGGCATGATTATGAGTCTGTATAAAGCTGTTAAAGAATACCATCCTGAAATTACCACTTCTGAATTGGCTTGGATAGGCGATTTTAACCCTAAAATGCATAGTTTATTTAACGCTCTAGGAGCTAAAACCACCAAGATACATTATACCTATCAAATAATATTTTAGTTGAATTTTCCAATCATTTCCTAAAACTTTCCTGACCTTCTTTGGGCAGTTTAAGGTTACTTATTTGTAATATAGCCCTTTTCAGGCTTAAATGAAGGCTTTTTCCTTCGCCTGAGACTATATGAAATAAAGCTTTTTGTTGAGAGAAAGCAGGTTTATTTTCTTTTTCCTTTCTGGTCTTGGTTATTAAGTTTTGGCAGTGCTTTGGGCGCCCCTATGTCCTAATTAAGTTTGTTTATGGAAATTTTCAATTTGAGTTCATCACTTTCTTTCCACCTCAACTCCATTATCCTTTTGCCATTGATTATGATATGTGCATTTTCATAGTCTGAGGCCATCAGCATGCACTAGAAAATAAGCTAATTGTGAGGGTACAGAGCAGTTTGATATTTAACTTACTAAACATGTTGAAAATGGAATTTTTTATTAACTCAATATTAATTTAAGCTGGGTTATTAATAAATACCATCATAAAAAGTAGGATTAGTGGAATCCACGGTGTTTATTTTTCTGAAAAAGCTTGGTAATAATCAAAACTACATCTGCTACAATACAATTTATTAATTCTAAGAAAAGGTATTATTTTTTTTGCGAAGTAACTTCGATGTTTTCTTTTGACAAATTCAGTTGCCAAACATTTAGGACAATCTGCAGTAAATCGTAAATGTTTTCTTGACCAAAAGTAGAAATAAATAATCCCAACTATCACCAAAAGTATAAGAACTCGAGTAAAAGTAATGTTAGATAATAAGGTATCATCCGAAAAAAATGTGGGGTTTTTAGTTCTTCTACCTGCCATAAAATTTTTGTATTTTAAGTTTGCGAATATATTT
>CANHJJ010000328.1 GCA_947460565.1 Bacteroidota bacterium | reverse complement strand
GTATTGTTTGACGGCATGCCTATTGAAAAACTATTCCTTTTCCTAAATTCTTTGGGCAAATTCGTGCACTATCATTTTCAATTTTTACCTTTAATTGTTTGATCACTTTTGTTTGATGAATAATACAGGTATAATTTAATATTTTATAATTACCATCCTCTTTCATTCCTGACAAAGTCATGTCATAACCATAATCAAGTTTTTGAAGTAAATCATTTAATTGAAGGTCCGTAAAATTTTGCTTTGTTTTAGCATCTAAAAGCTCCACCATTCTCTCTGTTTGTCCTGTTCTGTAATAGGCATTAAACAAACAGCCAATGTTTGTGCCTTTCATCATAATAGGATTTGACATTGAATCAACAAATGGTTTTTTCTGCGACACCTCACTTTCTATGTTTATTGAACCAGCTTGGCTGTTTTTATTTTTATTTTCTTGCATTTCACAAGAATGTAATAACAATATTGATAGTACGAATACAATATTCCTTGTTTTTTTGTTCATATCATGCTGTTCTTTATCCAATTTGGTAATTCATTTTCTAAATTAAGTTCATTAACCAATCAATCGATTGGCATCAGCAATTAAATCTTTCGTCCTTGTTGGTTTATTTGAAGCATTGCATCAAAAATCCTTTAAAATATTTTCAGCGATAATAATTTTTATATACAACAATTCCATTTCTTATCGTCCGAATATTTCACTTAATTTCTTCGTAACAGAAACCAAATCCCTCTTATTTCTAATAATAATATATTCAACTTCTTCTCTAGGAATTTTAATTACAGGAATCTTCAAATCTAGATTCTTATTCAATTTATTGAGGTATTGAACGCCATCATGAATCTTATCAAACTTTTTTGAAGCCTCTAAATTAAATCCATTTGAAACAAATCTCCATTCACGTTCATCGTAAAAATGAATTCGTTTATGGCGTGTATTCTCAACACCTTCTTAAAACAATAATCATTTCCTAGGTGACACTTTAGTAAAGGAAGAAAGGAGGTTTCTTCAATTTTAGCTCCCTTTGATTTCTTGATTACAAAATACGGTTCTGATTACGCGCAGTTTATTGTTATGAGTGCAGGTATTTAAATTAATGTTTTAGTTTCCTTTATTATTTTATCAAATCCTCTTTAAAATGCTCATAAATCATCACCATTGCTAAGGTATCCAGCTCACAATATTTCAATAAACCTTGAGTAATTTCTGTTCGTTCTCTTTCAGTCATATCCTGGTATTGTAATTTAGCATAAGCAGTTAAAGCGGCACCCCCATCCGCAATTCCGTCAATTTCAGATAAATTTTCTTGTAGTTCTAATTCTGTCCAGCCTTCAAAAACTGGTGGCAACATTTTATATGGGTTTACAACTTCATCCTTATCTATTTTAAGCCAAATATGGTTATCACCAAAATTATTACTGGTCAAGTTAATTGCACCTATTGGCTGGCAGTATTTTTGTTTCAAATAGGTACTTGAATTTAAAGAAGCTGGCAAAACCGCTTTGATGGAATTAGAACCTTTTGTGTATGGATTATAATAATACTCTTTTACAATTTTGTTTAAATCTACCATGTTGCGTTCTCCTTCCCATTCATCCACATTATCTTTCGTTGAATTGGTGATTGTTTTTAGAAATGCAATTAGTTCAACTCTATCTTCTTCATTACTTGCATTTAGTTGCACCATAATGGCATTTAAAATGGAGTTTTCATGAGTTGCAAATCGGAAAATAGTACCATTATCATTTTCTAAAGATTTCTTTAATGCTCTGGCAAAAATGAAATTAGGAAACTCACCAGGGATATTGCTAATAAATTCTGATTTATGCTCAATGGTTCCATCTTCATGATAAATGTGATGGGAGAACTGAAATGCTACTTGCTCATAGGGTTTTCTTCCAGCAGTAAAAGGCAAGGCAACAGTACTGGTTTCAAAATCAATAAAATGCAAAGGGAATTTCCAATTAGCCATTTCTGCTTTCAAACCTTCTTTTTCTACATAAATGGAATTGTCCTTTTCTCTAGATTTTTCTACTTGAATCCGTTGTCTTTCACCTGATGAAATTTTATCGGCAAGCACTTCAATTTTGAAATCATCTTCTGTAAGGTCTTCCATAAAAAGACGATTGGATTCCATCAAATCTTTCCCCCTGAAATTCCAAACTTCCATAGCATTAGGCCTTAAGAAATCATCATCCGACCAATTGTGTTGCTTTTTAATGCAATATTCAAATCCAGATAACTTTCCTTCTTGTTTCTCTTCTAAACTGGCTTTGAATTCACATTTTTTACAAGCACTGAATTTTGTTTCCCAATTGATATAATGCGAATCTAAATAGGAATCCTTAAACAGTTTTAATGCTTCGTGGAATCCAAGATTATCATGGTATTTATATTTGTCACCTATAATAGCATTAACAATAGTATCCACGTTTATTTCGGATAAAACCGATTCGCCAATTTCCTCAATACTACTCACTTTTTTAATTAAATCTGTTCTAGGATTTCCGTTTGCTGGAACTCTAAATAATTGATTTAATCCATCAATTGTGGCATTTTTAGTTTTATCAGCCATCATAAAATAGGCTTCAAAATGAAAGTTGGGATAAGTCAATTTGGCAACATGCTTTTGGAAAGCCAAGTCAAATAAATTGAGTTTGTGTTTTCCATCTAAACCTCCCTTTTTTCCGATGAATTCATTCGAATTATTAGAGTCAAACGACTTCGCTTTAACTTCGATTAACCTAATGTGATTCCCTTCTTTTACTAAAATATCGGTTCTAATAAAAAAATTATCTACTAAAAATGCGGCTTCATAAATCACCACATTTTCTAATAATAGTGCTTCTTGAGTTAACTGAAATGCTTTTCCGTATTCGTAATTCTCCGTATTTATAAAAATACCATTTGGATAATGCAAACGTGCTAACTCCTCCACCTGAAAACCACCCGAAGCCAATGCTTTCAAAAATGGGTTTTCACTTTTTTGATTCGCATATTCTTCTTTACCAGTAAAAAACAATTTGTTAGGGCATTCAAGCCCCAACTTGAAACGAGATTTTGAAAGTACTTTCATAGGTATTATTTATATTTAAAATTATTCAATATGCCACTTAACATCACCTAGGTCAGCTTTACCGTACATTTCTATTTCTAAAGTGCTTCCAAAAATACTTTTTTCTAATTTTAGTGAATAGCCATCCAT
>CANHJJ010000327.1 GCA_947460565.1 Bacteroidota bacterium | reverse complement strand
TATTAATAATTCTTAAAAAGTATGATGTTAGGTAATATTTTAATCTCATGAAAACAATTGATCAAGGGTTTTTATGGCTATAAACATTTTCCCACTATCTGGTAATTTTATGAAATCGTATTTTTTATAAAACATTTCTGCAGCATGGTCAATTGGGTCAACAACCACAGCAAAAGAGCCCATTTCCTTCGAAAGTTCATGGTTTCTTTTTAAAGCGTCTATTAGCAATATTTTACCCAAGCCATTGCCATGTTGTTTTTTATCTATGGCCAATCTTCCAAGCAAAGTGGTTGGAATTGATTTGTATGACTTAGGCAATTTCTTTTGAATTTCTTCTGTAAAACTATTTAGTGAAATGCTATTATTTGAGAGTGTATAATATCCCAATATTTGATTTGTAGAACTATCAGCTATAATGAAGCAAGCAGATAACTTCCTTTTCATGTCTTGTCCTGCTTGATGTTTCAGATAATTGTTTAATTGGTCATTTCCACAATCAAAGTCATCCCTTCTGTGCTTTTTGTCCAATATTTCAATTTTCATTCTAATGAGATTTTGAAGTGAAATCTTCGTAATCTTTCAATGCATTTTTGAGACTTGTTGAAGGCTTTTTAGCTTTAGTGATAGCATTAAAAAAAATCTCGGCATCATTTTCAGTAGCGATGATTAGTTCATTTTCTTGGATAATTTTCTTTGCTTTTTCTTGCACGGTAAGAATGATAAAGTCTGTTAGATTTCTATACCCACCCAAAATTGCGGCCTTTTCAAACAAAAGCTTTTGTTCCTTTGGAAGTCTGGCATCAAATCGGGATATATCTTTTATGGCAATGCTCATAAATTTAAATGTTTAAACAAATGTACTGAAAAAATACGTACACTGTCAAGATATGTTTTAAAATATTGAATTAAACAAAAATCTAATTAATCCCTATCATACAAATCCCTTATAGCCACTGATGCCACCGTGCAGCCAAATACGGTAGGCATATAGCTTATGGTGCCCACCACTGATTTCTTTTTGGTATCATTGGGTGTTCTTACCACTTGGTATTGTGGTTTGGCTTCCTCGGGTGAGAAAACCACCTTTAATCCTTTATATATGCCCAATCGGTGCAAGTATTTACGTACATATTTAGCCAAATGACAATTGTAACTTTCGCTAATATCAGCCACACGTAATTGCGTTGGGTCCACCTTTGAACCCGCGCCCATGGAGCTAATGATAGGTACATTTCTATCGATACAAGCTTTAATAAAATACACCTTTGGAGATAAAGTATCAATGCAATCAAGGGCATAATCAAAATTGCCTTCTTCCACTATCTTCTCGGTCATTTCGTCCTTGATGTAAATAGGCAGAACTGTTAAATCTAAATCGGGATTTATGTCTAATAATCTTTGGCCTAAAACCTCTGCTTTTATTTTTTGCTCTGTGCTACTTAGCGCAGCCAATTGACGATTTCTATTGGTTGGATCAACGGTATCTGCATCCACTATGGTCATTTTGCCAACACCACTGCGTGCAATCATTTCGGCAGCAATGCCACCCACACCGCCAAGGCCTACTACCAATACATTTGAATTAACCAATTTGTTTAATTTATCAGGGCCTAGTAATAACTCTGTGCGGCCCATCCAAGGCTTAACTTCCTTCATATTTTATCTCAAGTTTAATTTGAAAATGTCTGCGAATGTAAGGTACAATTGCTTTTTTATCACCTCTTCATCCAACTGTTTAAACAAAGCATATTGCGTATAAATCTCTCTTATGGTATAGTTTGAATTGTCCGTTTCAAGCAGTGTGCGTTCTAAAGGAATGGTTTTGATGCTTTTTACATAAGCCTCATCAGTTTGAAACAAATGCTTGCCAAAGGAGAAAAATACATTATCATATTTTAACAATTGCTTGCTTTGTTCATCGCTGCCTTTATACCCATGTAGTAAAAAGATGGCTTGACTATTTTTTATGAAAGGCACCAATTCATGATAGGCCCTCACACAATGTATAACGAGAGGTTTGCCCGTCATTTCAGCCCAATTTACATGTGTCTGAAGAACGCTTTTTTGAAGCTCAAGGTCAGTTTGTATGGCTTTGTCTAATCCACATTCGCCAATGGCCCAAACGTTTTCTTGCTTTAAATTCAGTTCTATTTGGCTCATCAACTCATGGCTATAAAACCTATCAATAAGCCAAGGATGCAGACCACACGAAACGGGATACTGCATGTCAGTATGCCTGTGGTAGGCATTTCTGATGGATATCTCGTCCTCATAGGGTGCTTTACGATGTGTATGTATATTGATGTAGTATTCTGTCAAAATGCTGTTAACAAATTAGTTTTTTTCTAATTGGCTATCAATTAACATTGCAAATAAAATTAATAGCATGGAATTATTAGACATATTAAAGGAATTACTTACAAATACCAAAGGATTTTTAGAGCAATTTTTAAGAGATCATGGCATGTTGCTATATGCTTTACTTTTTTTAATTGTGTTTTGCGAAACAGGTTTAGTGGTATTGCCTTTGCTTCCTGGTGATTCTTTGTTGTTTACCGCAGGCGTTTTGGCTGGTAATGCAAACAACAATCTGAATGTGTTTGCTATCATTATTTTATTAATTATTGCAGCCTTACTAGGGGATAATACCAATTACTTTATTGGACGATATTTGGCTAAAAAAGGTGAGGGTGGAAAATTGTTTGGCATATTTACCATCAAAAAAGAATACCTTGAAAAAACAGAATCTTTCTATGAAAAACATGGTTCAAAAACCATCATCTTAGCTCGCTTCGTTCCGATTGTTCGAACATTTGCCCCTTTTGTGGCAGGTATTGGAAGCATGCAATACACACGTTATATTTCATATTGTATTATGGGTGCCATTCTTTGGGTGGGCTCTATCACATTGGCTGGTTACTTCTTGGGTAGCAACGAGTGGATACAGCATAATTTCGAAAAAGTGGTATTGGGAATCGTTGCGGCATCATTGTTGCCTGTAGTGTTTCAGTTTATCAAACACAAACTTGCTAAATAGTAGAAATTCATATTATAGCTTTTTTCTCTTTTTTGCTTTATTTTTTGTTTTTCAAAAAGCAAATGCTGAACGCAATCCTGGTCATTGTAGTTTAAAAGACGCGGTCAATGGGCGCAACTTTCTAGAGCTCAATCCCAATACTTATTTTGAATCAGTGGATGTGAATGCATCATGGG
>CANHJJ010000326.1 GCA_947460565.1 Bacteroidota bacterium | reverse complement strand
TCAGGTAACATACAAAGTAGAATAGAGTTTTTCTCTATTTTGACTATGTGTTTAATACTTTGGCTATTTGATAGTCTATTTCTTAAAAAGAGTATATCTGTCCTTTTAAAAAAAGTATCAACCATTATTAAACGAGAGGCTTAGGTTTTTAATAAAGAATAAATAATATTGGTAGTTTGCTCGTATTTCGAATTTTACAAGTTAACAATATGCTGCCTTAGGGTGTCGTAAGTACTTTTTATTTAAAACATTTTTATTTAGATCAATTTTTTTTAAACTTTTGTTAATGAAAAAGCTTATTATTTCTTATTTGTTAATTCTATTTTGCTTAGCAGCAAACAGTCAAATTACAAAAGGTTATTGGCTAATTGGAGGTAGTGGAAAATTCCATTCGTTTAACCAAAAATTTGAAGTTGCTCCCGGAAACGCTAATACAGATTTCAATTACACAGACATTGAACTTTCTCCCAGTGTTGGTTATTTTGTAAAAGATAGACTGGCATTTGGCATCCGGCCTACCTTTTCATCCAGAAAAGGAGAAAATGTAGGAGGGGGTATACGCACAGATATGTATAGGTTTTGGATTGGCCCATTTTCACGTTATTATTTTTTAAAGCCTGGTAAACAATTTAATATTTTAACAGAAATTAGTTACCAAATCGGAGTTAGCAATATTTGGGGAGATAAAAACAAGCTTGAAAAATTTTCCACTATGGTTGGCCCTGTAGTGTATCTGAATAATAGTGTTGGATTAGAATTTTTACTGGGATACAGTTCAAATTTGGAAGAAATAGAGGGAATTGTTATGAGCTCCAACAAAGGGGTTCTATTTGGCATAGGAATACAAGTTCATTTGAAAAAGTAAGTAAATAGTAATGAAAAAGACACTCTAAAAGTTGTATTTGTAATAATCATTCAATTTGCATTATTGTGTGTAGTTTATCATCTAACAAATGAATGCTTTAAATTCTTTTCGGAATTTAAATTATTAAAATAGAATTAATAGCAAATGAAAAATGTCGAAATTTTTTTGGATTGGCTAATCAAGAGATCATGGTTTTTTAGTGCATCTCTTTTTCTAGGCTCATTTATTTTAGGTAACATACAAAGTAAAATAGAGTTTTTCTCTATTTTGACTATGTGCTTAATACTTTGGCTATTTGATAGTCTTTTTCTAAAAAAGAGTATCAATGTCCTTTTAAAAAAAGTATCAACCATTTTTAAACGAGAGGCTTAGGTTCTTAATCAGGAATAAATGATATTGTTATTCAGTATTAACACCTGTTAAACTAATGAATACGTCATATTAGGCCTAATTTTAGTAAAAATCAAGCATTTATGAGAACTGCGTTTATTTTAGTGATATTACTCTCTGTAGTTCTTGTGTCTTGCGGTAACCAAGATTTTGACATTTACATTGAAAATAAGCGTAACAAAACAACTGACTCATTGCTTGTTTATATACAGGGAAAGAAGTTTATTGTTGATCATTTAGAAGCAAATCAACGTTCCAGTATTAAGGTGAAGTTTAGCTCAATTGCTTTAAATGGGCATGATTTCAAAATCGAGTCTGTGTTTATGCCAAAAGAGGGGAAATTAAATAAGGGGTTTTATTACTCTGATTTATCAGGAACACCTAATTTAAAGTATACTATTGAAGTGTACGATTCTCTTACTGTAATTAAATAATATAGTAATTCCTTTAGCATGAAGTATTATCAATTAAGTCATTCAACGGTTAGAGAGGAGGTTGGAATGACATATCCTCAATCACAAACGGCTCGAGAATCACTTTCTGTAGATCACCCGCAACATCTATGGCAGCAAAAAGCCGGCATCTTAAAAAATGTTGCCTTACCGGAGCCTGTTGTACATCCAGATGCTAAGCTTTCTGATCTTCTGAGTACGACTGCAACCTGGCGACTTGTTATGAGTACAAAGCTAAAAGTCATTATTGAAAAATATATTAAAGAAGGGCAATGCCAGTTTCTTGAAATGAAAGTTCACTATTTATCTGAAACCTGTCAATATTGGATGCTTAATCCACTTCAATTTAATATGGAAGTAATTGACTTTGGTGCTTCTGAGATATGGTTATGTGGAGTGGGAAATACCAAAATAAAAAAACTAGAGGTTAATAATATCACAGATTTTGAGAAAACCTCACACTCTTTTCATATGCCAGAAAGAGTAAGTATTACTTCTGTTTCTTTTGTTCCCGATATTACCGCCGATTTCATTCAGTTACGCAATGCACCTAGCATGTACTATGTTTCTGAAACATTACGCAACGAACTCATTAAGGAAGGATGTACAGGAATTTCGTTTAAAGAAACTGAAAAATAGCGGTATGGGTTGCCAAGGGTTCTTGAAAGGGGGGGTAAGTTGGTATAGGTATACAAGTTCATTTGAAAAAGTATCTCATCTTATTAATTATTTATGAAAAAGACATTTGTATTCTTTATTTCGATTTGTTTCTTGCAATGCGGCATGGATTATAATGTAGTCTCAAACATTACAAATAATTCTGGAGACACTGTGATGGTAACTGTTGTATTTGATAAGCCTTATTTTGACAGCGTTTTTAAACAAAACAGAAAGCAAGTCTTATTGTCAATTAATAACATCAATGAAACCTCAGGCTTGCCATATTCTTTTGATAACGTACATCTACGCACTACCTATTTAGTTCCTAATGATACCAGCCTTAGAGTGTCCGAAACCAAAGGTGGTTATGGAGTTAGGCCAAGCCACAATTCAGTATATAAAATAATGATTTATAAAAAGGACTTGACACCCATAGGTAGTATTGAAAATATAGATGCTGCTTTTAAAAAGAAATCAAATACAGAATGGCAGTACATTATTCATTGAATGCGAATGTTGTCCATAACATAACCTGAGAAATGGTCAATTTGAAGACAGGACTGCCGTTTTTCGCTTTGCTCAAAACTGATTCAAGGTAAACAGGACTGCCGGCTCAATTCTTTCGCCGTCTTCCTAACGGGTGGGCGTACCCAAACCCTTTCAACAAAATGCTACGCATTTCGTTGGGTTTTTATCTATGTCCGCGTTTGTGAGCGAGCTCACACCGCTTCCATAAATAAAAACCCCGTCACTTTCGTGACAGGGTTTGTGCCCTTTGCTGGGATGAGTTCGATTGAAATTGAGGCAGAATTGAATAAATTAATTTATCTGGAAAATAACTAAATCC
>CANHJJ010000325.1 GCA_947460565.1 Bacteroidota bacterium | reverse complement strand
AAGGTACTATTGACAAACCAATGTATTTTAATGGAAAAATTTGGACTGTTGATACATTGTTTTACACCCACTCATTTAAAAGTGCAATACCCAAATTCGTTTATAATTTATTTCAAAGAATTAATTGGAAACAACATAACGAAGCAGGTGGTGTTCCAAGCTTCTCAAAAAGTACTATTGAGCAAATTGAATTAGTACTACCACAAATTGATGAACAAGGCAAAATTGCAACCTTCCTCTCGTTAATTGATGAACGTATTAGCACCCAAAGCAAAATAATTCAACAATTAGAAACCTTAATGCAAGGTCTAAGGGAAAAGCTATTCAATCAACAAATAAGGTTTAAAGATAAGAAGGGCAACAAGTTTCCTGATTGGGAACTCAAGAAATTAGGAGATTGTTTGGATTATATTCAGCCAACTAACTATTTAGTTTCAAGTACAGAATACCACAATTCACACAAAACACCTGTTTTAACAGCAGGCAAAACTTTTATATTGGGTTATACAAATGAAGATTATGGAATATTCACAGAAAATTTGCCTGTGATTATTTTTGATGATTTCACAACGGCAACCCAATTTGTCAATTTTCCTTTTAAAGCAAAATCTTCTGCAATGAAAATACTTGTGGCTAAGGAAGGTACAGATATAAAATTTGCTTATGAAAGTATGCAAATTATGAACTATGAAATTGGCGGTCATGAAAGACATTGGATATCAAAATTCACACAATTGGAAATATTAGTTCCGAGCCTATCTGAACAAACTGTAATAAGTAAATTTCTTTCAACCTTTGATGAAAAAATTGAAACCGAAAAAAAATTGTTACAACAATATGAAAATCAGAAAAAGTTCTTGTTAAAGAACCTTTTCATATAAACATCTGTTGCAAAAAGCACTTTTTTTGCTTTGAAAGAGATGCATAAATTTCCTCGTTTAACTTTATTTTCTCGTCAATGGATGAAAGTAAATTGGCTATACGAAGTTGTTCTTCTTTGCTAGGGATTGAAATGTTGTAATTTGAAATTTGAGGGATGGTAAGTTGCGGAACTCCTGTACTTTCAACAGCAAAATTTATGTTATTAATTCCCTCTTCTAAAAATTTTGATACAATGCTTCCATTTGGTATAATTATAATAAGCCTAACAATGGCATTAAATGGTTCTTTCCTTGTATTTGCATATCCAAGATTTCCCCTACCACTAACGGTAACACAATTTGAAGGAAATTGAAAAGTATTAGAATATCCATAAATACCCTCACCTGCTCCATTTGCATAGATTGGGTAAACATATTTTTCATTTTTTTCTTTATGATAATCTAATTTATTCAAATCACCACCTGCATAAAATTTACCAATCGCACCCAACTTCTTTACCTCCCAATCAGGAAATTCATTTCCGCTATCATCTTTAAACCTTAACTTCCTAGAAAATATCTTTTTGCACAGCGTACTCTTTAGCAATTTCAACTCTTCAATTATTTTGCTTTGGGTGTTTATACGTTCTTCTATAAGGGATAAAAATGAAGCTATCTTTTGTTGCTCAGGTAGAGTAGGAGATGAAAGTATTATTTTAGAAATTCTACCTACATTAATACTCAATACTTTTGACCCTTGTGCTTCTTTTTGTATTTGTAATCTAACACTATTTGACTTAAATAAATGTCCGCTAAATCCTACTTGAAAGCTATTTGTCTTTGGCCTCGCTAAAAGTGTATGTAGTCCAGAAAGTAACTTCTCGTTATTTAAATTTACGATTTCTATACTTTTACCAACATCATGTAAATCCTCAGAAGCGTCAGCAAAAATAATATCCCCCTCTGTACAATAAAAATCTTCCGATATTCTACTTATTGAAATATCCTCATTAATGTATGGTACTTTTTCTTTCGTAATATCAAACAAGGTTTGAAACTTAGTATGAATATCGCCATAATGAATGTTTTTCACTGTTCCGTTTTCATAATTAAGATTTTCTCTTGAAAAGGAATTTGTTACTTTGAAATCAATCACATCCCCCAATTCCACACTCTGCCAATCCCCTTCAAACTTCCTAAATCTCAAATTTGGAACATTGCCTTCTTTTTTTCTTTTTTCTTTCATAACAGCATTTTCTTTCTCAGCCATAAACATTAAGGATTTATTGAAATCAAAAAAAATTAACCCACTAATCCCAACTCCTTCAAATACACATCTATTTGCTTATCCAAGTCGCTGCGCTTGGCTTCAAGTGTTTTAATCTCACTCATTACTGCTTGAATGTCTATTTCCTCCTCCTCTTCAAAGGTATCAACATAACGAGGTATGTTTAAGTTGTAATCATTATCGGCAATTTCTTTTAGCGATGCACAATGGCTAAATTTTTCAATAGCAGTTCGGTTACGATATGTGTCAATAATTTTATTGATATGTTCCTCTCGCAACACATTTTGGGTTTTCACTTTTTCAAACTCTTGGCTCGCATCTATGAACAATACATTTTCAGGGTTTTCACGACACTTTTTAAACACTAAAATACAAGTAGGAATACTTGTTCCATAAAAAATATTGGCTGGCAATCCTATCACAGCATCTAGGTAGTTTTTGTTTTCAATTAAATATCTACGAATGTGTTGTTCAGCCCCTCCTCTAAACAATACACCATGTGGTAAAACGATGGCCATTGTACCGTTATCTGCCAAGTGGTGTATCATGTGTTGCACAAAAGCATAATCAGCTTTGCTACTTGGCGCAAGTTTACCATATTGGCTAAACCTATCATCACTTGTAAACAGAGGGTTTGCGCTCCATTGCGCTGAAAATGGTGGATTTGAAACAATGGCTTCAAATGTCATTCCCATGTGTTGTGGATTTTCTAGTGTATCTTCTTGCTTTATATCAAATTTGCGATAATGAATGCCATGTAAAATCATGTTCATTCGGCAAAGATTGTAAGTAGTACGGTTTAATTCCTGACCATAAAAGTTACTTACCTCCTTTACTTGTCGGGCAATGCGAAGCAACAAAGAACCTGAACCCGATGTTGGGTCGTAAGCTGATTTAAGCTTGGTTTTACCAGTGGTAACTATCAAGGCTAAAATGGTACTTACTTGCTGAGGTGTATAAAATTCACCTGCTTTTTTACCAGCCCCACTTGCAAACTGACCAATCAAATATTCATAGGCATCTCCCAAAACATCTAGTTCTGTGTGGTCAAGAGCAAAGTCAATTTT
>CANHJJ010000324.1 GCA_947460565.1 Bacteroidota bacterium | reverse complement strand
TTACTATCAGCCAATGCCAGGTAATTAGCACGATGTAGGGGCGTTTCTTTATTTAACCATAAATACATATTACCAAAACTCGTTTTTATCTCCAATATTTTCTGCTGACTGGCAGTATCAATGGGATTTGTAGTATTGTTTGAAGTGCTATCTTTAGAACAAGACGAAACAAGCAAAAAAGAAACAAAAGCAATGAATAGAATATTTTTAACCATATTTCAAATATGTTAAATTATGACTGATTTGCAAGAATTATATTGGTTAAATTTACAAAATCGTCCACCGAAAGCTCTTCAGCCCTTCTGTCAATATAGTCTTTCAATATTTCATCACTGATATTAAATGAAGATAAACCATTGCGCAATTTCTTTCTTCTTTGGTTGAAAGCTGTCTTTACTACTTGTCTGAATTTCTTTTCATCACAAGCAAGGGTAACTTCTTTTCGTATGAACCTTACCACGGCTGACTTAACCTTAGGAGGTGGAGTAAACACGTGTTCAGGAACAGTAATTAAATATTCAACATCAAAAAAAGCTTGGGTGATAACCGAAATAATTCCATAGTCTTTTGTTCTAGGTTTGCCACACAAACGCTCTGCCACTTCTTTTTGAAACATACCCACCATCAGGGGGATTTGCTCTTTGCAATCAATCATCCTAAAGATGATTTGGGATGAAATATTATAAGGGAAATTACCTATCAAACTGAATTCGGATTTGAAATAATCTTTAAAGTTTATTTGAAGAAAATCACCAAGGATTAGTCTTTCTTGAAGTGCCGGAAAATGCTCTTTTAACCATTTCACTGATTCTAAATCTATATCTATTGCCCAAGTTTGGAAGGATTCATTTTTCAAAAGATATTGTGTAAGCACACCCATACCAGGACCAACTTCCAGCACATTTTCGGTTGTGCACTTTTCGTTTAATGCATTGACAATTTCAAAAGCTATACTTTCATCATTTAAAAAATGTTGCCCAAGGTGTTTTTTTGCTCTTACTAATTCCATTATTTATTGCAAATAGAATGTATTTTGATCAATTGTAAACATAAATATTTTAGCCTGAATCAATATTCATTAGAATTTCGAACCTAAAATTTGTGTGGAAATTAACCCAATATCACTTTTTTGATTCACATTTAAATCAAAATACACATATGAAAAAATAATTTAAAGTAGCCTTCTTTGCATTGATAATGATGGCTTTCACAGCATATGAGTCAATAGCTCAAACTGTTTACAAAACAAACAAAAATCTACATACTAAATAAAGCGCATGGGTAAAGACCGTCAAAAAAGGATTTGAATTGGCTGATGCCACTAAAGCAAATTATGTTCTATGTGGTCATTGCAAAGTAGGTGCAGCTGTTAGCAAAAAAGCATTGTCAATTAAAAAGAAAAATAAGCCAAATGCTCGGATTTGAAGGCGCAGCTTCGCTGCGCGCCTTTTTTATTTGCAATTTCACACTATTAACATTTCAACAGCAGTGCAGCATTAACATTAGCAAATTAAAATTATCTTCGCCTCGCTCAAATAGAGAATAATTTTATGACACCTATACAACTTAGTTCTAAAATCAATAAACAAATTTCATCACTTGTTATAACAAATAAAAAGGCCAAGTGGGCTGATCTTGGATTTTCAAAAGAAGAAATAGCATACGTTTCTAAAAAGATAAAACAAGAAGACAACTTCATTACCATTAATAGATTTGAATCACTTGTATTTGTTCAACTTATTGAGGAATTTGAAAAGAAAAATGAAGCCGCTGCATTAGAAGCATATAGAGGTATTGGTAACAAAGTTACAAATACAATTAATGCGCATAAATACGAATCATTTCAAATAAGCACTACTGAAAAAATCGCTTTCGAACTACTTTGTGTGGCTGAAGGAGCGGCTTTAGGCAATTACCAATTCATTAAATACTTATCAAGCCAAAAATCAAAACACACCTTAAAGAACATCATCATTTCAGATAAATCTGTTTCTCAATCAGAAGTTGATGAAATGAACATTTTGGTTGATGCGGTTTATCAAGCTCGAAACTTGGTTAACGAACCTCAAAATGTAATCAACTCGGTAACTTTTGCTAAAGAAATGCAAAAGATGGGCAAAGCCGCTGGCTTTAAAGTGGAGGTATTAAACAAAAGTCAAATTGAAAGTTTGAAAATGGGTGGATTGCTTGCTGTTAATCGCGGTAGTGTTACCCCACCTACTTTTACTATTATGGAATACAAACCCGCAAAAGCCATCAACAAAAAACCATTTGTCATTGTAGGCAAAGGTGTGGTGTATGATACTGGAGGCCTTAGTTTGAAGCCCACTCCTAATAGCATGGATAGCATGAAGTGTGATATGGGAGGTGGCGCTGTAGCATGTGCATCCATGTATGCGATAGCAAAAGCTAAACTTCCTTATCATGTGATAGCGCTTGTTCCTGCTACGGATAACCGACCGGGTGGAGATGCCTACACACCTGGAGATGTAATAACCATGTATGACGGTAAGACTGTAGAAGTATTAAACACAGATGCTGAAGGGCGTATGTTGTTGGCAGATGCATTAGCCTATGCTAAAAAATATAAGCCTGAATTAGTTGTAGACTTTGCTACCTTAACTGGTGCAGCAGCAGCTGCTATAGGACATTTTGGAATTGTTTGCATGGGAACAGCAGATGAAGCAACCAAAGCAAGCCTAAAAGAAAGTGGAAATATGGTTCATGAACGATTAGTTGAATTTCCTTTTTGGGATGAGTATGCTGCCTTAATTAAAAGCGATATTGCAGATATGAAAAATATTGGTGGCCCTATTGGAGGTGCTATTACTGCAGGCAAATTTCTAGAGAAATACATTGATTACCCATGGATGCACTTTGACATTGCAGGACCTGCATTTATCAATTCAAATGATAGCTATAGACCCAAAATGGGCACAGGTGTTGGGGTTAGATTAATGTTTGATTTCGTAAAAAAATTATCTTCGTCAAAAAGTACTAAAAAGTAATATTACTCGACCATCGTTTATTGTTGGTCAATAAAATAAATTAAAATGAACAAACCGATTATTGGAATAAGCATTGGCGATGTAAATAGCATTGCAGTTGAAGTGGTAATAAAAACATTGAGTGATAATCGTATCAACGACTTCTGTTGCCCTGTGGTCTATGGATCACCAAAGGTTCTGAGCTATTGGAAAAATGTTTTAGGTGCGAAAGACTTTAACCTAAATTACATCAAATCTGTAGACCAAGTTAACCCTAAAAAAAGCAATTTGGTG
>CANHJJ010000323.1 GCA_947460565.1 Bacteroidota bacterium | reverse complement strand
TTGTATTGGGTGCTCCTTCGGGTAATATAAGTGCAGCTGGATTGCAAAATTTTGCAGCCATTCCGCCAAGCATCGCTTTTTCAAATGGTGCCGCTCAAGCTACTAATCCAAATCAAGGACATACAAATGTGGAGTTATACAGAGTAGACTTTGCAGTTACTAATGCAGCCACAACTTTAAACGCCATTCAATTTACTACAAGTGGTAGTTATGCTGCTTCAGATTTGACCAATTTGAAGTTATGGTATCATACCGATCCATCATTTACGAATGGAACCCCAGTTTTATTATCAACCAAATTAACAGGCTTAGGTGCAGGTTCGATTAGCTTTACTGGTTTGACGCAATCCTTTGATGTTGGAACAAACTATTTATTCTTGACAGCTGATGTATCATGTGGTTCAGTTGTTAATAATACCATACAAGTTAATGCCATGTCTACTTCTGATGTTACTTTATCTGCTGGAACAAAAACAGGTTCTGGATTTACAGCTGGTGGTTCATTGACAATAAATGCTGCTACTGCTAATGATATTGCATCTTTGATTCCTACCGCTGCTAATTTACAAACTACTTTGAATTGGGTGGTTCCTCTTGGTTGTTATGACCAAGTGATGGTGGTAGCAAAACCATTAAACTCAATAGGAACTGCACCTTCTGGAGATGGATCGGCATATATTGCTAATAGCTCTTCTTTCTCAAATATTTTGAATTCAACATTTGATACTACTGGAGTAGTAGTTTATAAAGGTACTGCTAGCTCAGTCGTTGTTACTGGATTAACAAACGGAACTCAATATTTCTTTAAAGTATTTACTAGACTAGGTACTACATGGTCTGCTGGTGTTGAAGTGGATGCCACACCAATTTTAACAGGTTATTTTTGGAATGGTGCAACTAATACTGCCAAACCAGCAATGGGTGGAACAGGACAATGGGTAACAGCTAATAACTGGAGACAACCATCTGATACGGGTTTACAAGCTACTTGGGCAAACTCAAATAATGCAATTTTTCAAGGCAACCCAGGGTTTGTAACAATTGGTTCAACTGCTGTTTCTCCAACACGCTCTTATTTTAACACAAGTGGTTATACTTTGCTTACAGATGCAAACACCACAACAAGAAGTCATAATGGTCCTATACAGTTAGCAGATGGTGTTAAACTATATTTAATGGATTCAACACTTTCAGCAAATGGCGCTAGTTCAAGTAGAACACTAAACATTGGTGGAAGCATATTAGGTGGTGTTGGATCTTCGTTAACCATATTAGGAGGACAAAGTTCTGGTGGTATTACTAGGGTAAATTTAAGCTCTGCCTCGAGTAGCATTAATGTGCCAGTTACGATCTATGGTCAAACAAATTCTACTTCATATGGTCAGATTGGTCTTGTTGCTACTGCAATTGGTGTTAATTTAACAACAAATGCTACTATTTCTAACAATACCTCCTACAATACCATTTTAGGTGCTACATCTGGAAATGATTTAACATTGAATGGTGTTATCTCAGGATCGGCAGGTTTACAATTTCAAGCTGGCTCACCAGGTGGTGCTGGAACTATTTTATTAAATGCACAAAATACCTATACTGGTTCTACATTCTTTAATTTGTCAAGCTCTGGTGTAGTTAAACTAGGCGTAAATAATGCTTTACCAACTACCACAGATTTAACTATGGGTTATTCCTCAACCTTTGGTGGTATCCTTGATCTAAATGGTAAAAACCAAACTATTTCTTCATTAAGAAGTGATATCGGTGTTGGTTCAATTAGAAATACTGGAAGCACAGATGCAACATTAACTATAAATGGTTCATTTACGCCAACTATGCCTTATGGTTTTGTAATTGCCAATGGAACAACCAATAAGACAGCATTGGTCAGAAGCGGCACAGGTACCTTGAAACTTTCAGGAATAAATACTTTTACCGGAGGAACTACAATCACTGGTGGTACGATTCAAATGGGAGCATCTAATGTTTTTGCTAATGCTGGTGCACTTAACTTGTCTGGAGGAAATCTTAGCACAGGCGCTATTACAGGATTTACAGATACTTTGGGCGTTTTAACATTAACTGAAAATTCATCAATAACCTTGGTTTCTGGTGTACACTATTTGGTGTTTGCAAATAGCAGCGCTGCTAATTGGACTTCAGGAAAAACTCTGACTATCAACGGATGGTCAGGTAATACTGGTTCAGCAGGTACTGCTGGCAGAATATTCGTTGGTAACAGCACAACTGGATTAACTTCAACTCAATTATCACAAATTAATTTTGCAGGTTATCCAAATTCAGGAGCAATTATTTTATCAAATGGTGAGATTGTACCAAATACTTCGGCAAGTGGAATTAATGTTTCAGTAAAAGCATTCTTACAAGGATTATACCTCGGTGCAGGAACAATGACATCTGCACCTTTTAATGCTGATGGTGTAAGTCCAACAAACATTGCAGATACAATTATTGTTGAAATTCATGATGCGGTTGGTTTAAATTTAATTTTAGGTATTCCAACAATTCTTAGTACGAATGGAGTTGCTAATTTTACAATATCTAACACTTTCAGCGGATCGTCTTACTATATCGTGATTAAACATAGAAATTCTATTGCCACGTGGAGTGCAGCTCCTGTATTATTTTCATCACAAGGAACTTCTTATGATTTCACTACTTCAGATACTCAAGCATATGGTTCAAATATGACGATCAATTCAGGAGCATACTTGATTTTTACTGGTGATATTAACCAAGATGGTTCAGTTGATTTTAATGATTATCCTTCTTTAGATGTGAGCAGTTCTAGTGGGGATTTAGGCTATTTACCATTTGATTTAAATGGCGATGCGTCAGTGGACTTTAATGACTATCCAATGATAGATGTGAATAGTTCTAATGGTGTGATTTCAATTACACCATAGACAATATTTAGAATAGGAACGAATATACTTTTCGTAAAAATTTTTGAAGAAATATCAAAAGTTCAAAAGATTTGTATATTTGTTCCATAAGCTATTATTAAAAAAATCAAAAATAATATGAAAAAAAATTTACTATCAACCCTACTTTTAACTGTAATGAGCATGTTTGCTTTTGCTCAATTACCTTCATTTGAATGGAGATTAGAAAATGAGCAATTGACAAGTGCCACCACCTATCAATTTGATGTGAATATTTACAATACGGGTAGCACCTCATTCGAGATTTTAAATGGAACAATAGGATTTTTGTTTGATTCTGTTTGGATTAAAAATGGATCGACAGTTGGAACTATTACTTTAACA
>CANHJJ010000322.1 GCA_947460565.1 Bacteroidota bacterium | reverse complement strand
GCCACCATTGGAAAGCTGTCGTTTGGCAATTTATAAGAACTGGGCCTGATATAATTTCCCATCTTCGATTTGGTAGTTGAAACCGCATCGTTGTATAAATATTTTAAAGTTGCTTTCTTGGCTTTACTGCCTTTGCTTGGCGCCACATTGGAATATACATTCAATTGACCAAGGTTGTTTCCAACAAGCATTTCAAAGTTTCCATCTCCGTCCATATCCATTAAGCTTGGGGCTGAATAGCCATTGTCGTAAAAGGTAGAACCACCCACCGTATAAGAGTTTCCAACAAAAATGTTTCCAAGCGTATCAATGGTTGGCAAAGAATCGAATTTCGGGTTTTGTGCCGTTCCTTTGTTTTGAAAATAGGCAATAAAACCCTTTTGGTTTCCAGTGATGATATCTAATAAGCCATCCTTGTTAAAGTCGACCAATTGAGGAGTGTTGTAAGCACCAAAATTCATCTTAAAATAGTTGTCGCTTTGTTTTACAAAAGAGATGGTATTTCCAGTGCTTTGGTTTTTATAAAACCTGAAGTTGCCAGTAAAATCACCAAATAACAAATCAACTTTACCATCTCCATCTAGGTCGCCAAAGCTAGGTGCAATGTCTTTTATCACGCTATACCCAGCCGAAATATTTAAGAAATTGGTGTCTTGCAATTGATAAATCGGAGAAGAGTTACTGCCCATATTTTTGAAGAATACCAATTGGTCTTGCTGGTTTTTTGTGGTATTAAAATCGCCATTAGTAGCCACCACTAAGTCCATATCGCCATCTGCATCTATATCTGCAAAAGTGGGGAATGCTCCACCGCCAAGGTCTATCATATCTTTAACTAAAAAGTCGCTTTGTTTGTATTGAAACTCTAACTTGCCTCCAGGTCCTGTATTTCCAAAACTGTATAACATAACATGGTTGGTGTTCTTAGCTCCATCGGTAGCATTAGGGGTAACAATCAATTCAGGTTTACCGTCTCCATCCACATCGGCCACATATCCTATTGGCCAGGTACTCATATAGGCTGGGCTTGTGCCCTTAGGGAATAGCGTGTCTTGAGAAATAATAGAATCCCTACCAAGCGAATTAATGGTTTTTCCGTTTTCAAGATATACCATGCTGTTATAACTTACGTCACCGTACAAAAGGTCTTTGTCGCCATCATTATCAAAATCATACATACACATACCAATACCATTGTGGGCGCCATGTTTGTAGTTTCTATAATAGGGTGTACTATCATGTAAGAGAAATTTATTGGCAAAGCCAAGGTATCTTACATAGCCCCAAGCCTCATCGCGTGTAATCAAATTGAAGGTATCGCAATAATTATTTTGCTTGGCTAAATTGGCCAAATAGGTAAGATTTAGTTGCCCAACAATACTTGTTATAATATCCACATCACCATCATTGTCAACATCTTCTAACACAGGATAATCAGCATTGTTAACATACACATTACTTAGGGTTTGAGATTGTGTTTTTGCGAATAGTTGGTTGGTATATTGTTTAAACTCCAACTTGTTTGCTTGGCTAGAAATGTTTTTAAGATAACGCACGCCTGAATAGTAAGTTATCACAGATTTATCAGGACTTGCATTTTCGTCCACATTAGAGAAGATATCTAGTTTACCATCGCAGTTATAATCGATAAGTTTTACCCAATCGGTAAGTTCTGGAAACATGGTTTCATATTGAGGGGCGTATACTAGCCCAGAAGGCGTCTGAAGAAAAGTAAGCACCACACCTCCTTGTCTGTCAAATACAAATAAATCCTTTTTACCATCACCATTTAAGTCTATGTTCATGAACTGAGCAGCCGTCAGCCCGCCAACGAAAGGCATCTTAAGGGTATCATTATTTTGATTAACTACCTTAATACTATTTTTATAGTTTAAAGTGTAGTCGCTTTGAGAATGTAAGTGGATGTTTACACACAGAATAAGTAAAAAAAGTGCGGCTAGATGTCTCATAAAATGATTTATTTGCTTGGTAAAAATAAGTAAAACAAAACATTCGCACTCATAATAAATTCTTAAATGACTATAGAACAATTTTATAAGATTTTCCTTCAAAACCCAATTATATCCACTGATACAAGAAAAATAGAGAAGGGCTGCTTGTTTTTTGCCTTAAAAGGTGAGAGGTTCAATGCGAATACTTTTGCAGAGCAAGCCATAGAACAGGGTGCTGCCTATGTTGTCATTGATGAGGCAGCATATAAAAAGTCTGATAAATTTATTTTGGTTGATGATGTATTAACGTTCCTGCAAAATCTAGCGAAGTACCATCGTCAACAACTACAAATACCGGTGATTGCCATAGTAGGTTCAAACGGCAAGACCACCACCAAGGAATTGATACATTCGGTATTGTCGGAAAAGTTTGTAACCCTGAGCACACCTGGTAATTTCAACAATCATATTGGCTTGCCTTTAACACTTTTGATGATAAAGCCGGAACATCAAATGGCGGTGATTGAAATGGGTGCAAATCATGTAGGTGAAAATGCTTTTTTGTGTGAAATTGCCGAACCTAATTTTGGTTTGATTACCAATAATGGTAAAGATCATTTGGAGGGCTTTGGAAGTATTGAGGGTGTGGCAAAATCAAATAGCGAATTGTACTACTATTTGTTAAAAAATAAGGGCTTGGCCTTTGTCAATGCCCATGATGAATGGCTGCTTCGAATGGCCTCGAGATTAGAAAATAAGAAGACTTATGCAGGCAATTTTGAGGGTAAAGAGGTATCTGCTGACTATGCAGCATTTGCCTCACAATTGCAACCCAATATTGAATTCAACATTCAACAATCATCTAATATAACTTCTCACTTAAGTGGCGATTATAATTTTGATAATATCATGGCTGCTGTGGCATTGGGATTGTATTTTGGAATGACAGAGGAAGAGATAAAAAGAGGTATTGAAAAGTATCAACCTAAAAACAATCGGTCACAAATAATAAAAACAGACAAGAATACCGTATACATGGATGCATACAATGCGAATCCAAGCAGCATGGAGTTGGCTTTGAAAAACACTGCTCTGATGTCCAACCCCAATAAGGTTTTTGTATTAGGTGATATGTTTGAATTGGGTGCTTATGCAGAAGCAGAGCACAAAAACATTATACAATTATGCAAGCAATTGAAACTAGAAAATGTAATGCTGGTGGGATCTGAGTTTAAGAAATACAATACCAGTGCCTATTTGTGTTTTGAAACAACCCAAGAAGCGATAGACTACTTATCAAAAACAACTTTACAAGATGTTTTTGTTTTTATTAAGGGGTC
>CANHJJ010000321.1 GCA_947460565.1 Bacteroidota bacterium | reverse complement strand
TGGGTCATGAAAATAATTTCGTGATATAAAAAAAATTATCATGTCAACAACAACAACACCCACTGCTACAGACAAATCGAAATTAACACCAGTAGAAAACCACAAAAATGCTGCAAAGCATAACGAGGAAGCTGCTAAACACCACACGGAAGCTGCAAAACATGTTGAAGATGGAAAGTTAGAAAAGGCTGCTCACAGCACCATCAAAGCCCAAGCCCATCATGCCATTGCAGATGAACATCACAAAGAAGTAGTGAAACAACATGCCATGAAGAGCTAGTTGTTTTCTTACCTTTTCATTAAAAAGCACTACGCATTTGTGTAATGCTTTTTAATTTTCAATTACTATAAATCATAAACTAATAATAAGATATTATGTCAAACGCAAAATGTTTGGGCATTTGGATGGATCATTCAAACGCTCACTTGATAGAATTTACAGAAGAACCCACCGAAATAAAAACAGTATCGTCAAAATTTACACGCCAAGAAAAAGAAGAAAGTATTGGTAAAAGCGAACAAGTGATGCATAATAAAGAACAACATGAAGAGCATGATTACTATAAAAAAATAGGAGAAGTCATACGTAATTATGAAGATGTACTTCTGTTTGGACCCACTCAGGCCAAGCTTGAATTATTAAATTTACTTAGAGCTGATCATCATTTTACAAATATTAAAATTGAAATACAGCAAGCAGATAAAATGACCGACAATCAGCAACACGCTTTTGTGAAAGCGCATTTTTCAAAGCACCATTTTAGGTTGCATAACCAACATAACGTATAATGAAAATATTAATTACCATTGACTATAGTGATACCGCCCAATATGTTACTGAAAAAGGATATGCATTTGCCCAGGCCATGAATGCACAAGTTATTTTGCTTCATGTTACTACAGATGCGGGCTATTATGCTGCAACAGCCTATACACCTTTAGTTGGTTATACCGGCTATATAGATATAAACGCGAAGGATCTTTATGCCAACGATGCCATTAAAAGAGCTTCACAAGCTTATCTTAACAAAATCAAAGTGGACTTGAAAGATGATTCTATACAAACGGTCGTGGCTGAAGGTGATTATGCAGATGTTATTATTGAAGAAGCTGCAAAGAACAATGTAGAAGTAATTGTTATGGGTTCGCATAGCCGGAGGTGGTTAGAAAACATCATTATGGGGAGTGTGACAGAAGAAGTCCTTCGTCATTCTATCATTCCTTTGTATATCATTCCTACGCGAAAAAGAGATTAAGGAGCTTTATGTTTCAATGGATAGGATAGGGAAATGATAATTTATATCTTTTCTAAACAATCCTTCCACGTTGAATGTATTGCAAAAGCAAGCTTCGAATATTAAAACGCAATTCCCCTTGTCATGTGACAACAAGAAATATTCATTAATCATCTTTGACATATGGAAATCCTAACACTTTAAAATGCGCTATTATGAATGAAAATAAGTACTCAAACGGACTTAGAAATATGTCCAAAGCAAACGCAATTTTGAATAACGAAATTGAGCAAATCGAACAAATCATTCAACCTGCTTTGTATGAGCAAAGTTATGACTTCAATGTAGAGAAAGACATGAACGAAAATATTCTAAAACTAACAATGGCGATTAATGAAAAATATCCTGAATTGTCGAAGTATATTGAGGAAATGAAAGAAACCATACCCAATAAGATTAATCCTGAAATTACCACCACAAGTCTTAAAAGATACTACGATTCCCTTAAAACCATGTTGGATAATTATATTGTAGAACAAGCTGTGAAAAAAGAATTGTAGGTCAAGGATCTAAGTTTTGATACCCTTACGGCAAACAATTAACTTATCAAACTACTGCGAATTATATAAGTATTGCCAAAGCTTATATAACATGCATCCATTCAACTTAGCCAATCTTTGTGGCAATTAATTAAGTTAAAAACAAATTCAACAAATATTATGACAATTCAAACCAAATGGTCAATAGACCCCACTCATAGCGATATTTCATTTAAAATTAGACATCTGATGATAGCTCATGTTAAAGGCTCATTTAAAAATTTTGATGCCAATATTATTACCACTGGTAAAGATTTTACAACTGCCGTGGTCGACTTATGGATAGATGTTTCATCTCTTGAAACAGGTGATGAAAAACGTGATGAACATTTAAAAAGTTTTGACTTTTTAGATCTTGAACATCACAAGCAAATCACTTTTGTATCGAGTACAATGGGTAAGATGGATTTAGAAGATGAATCTGAATTATGGGGTGAACTAACCATAAGAGGCATCACCAAAAATGTAAAGCTAGATGTGCATTTTGGTGGCATCGTGCAGGACCCTTGGGGTAATGAAAAGGTTGGTTTTAACGTTACTGGTAAAATCAATAGAACCGATTGGGAGATCATGTGGAATTCAACTTTAGAGGCTGGTGGCTTATTAGTGGGAGAAGAAATTAGTATCACTTGCGAAATAGAACTAACCAATGTAACGGCTAAGGAAACCAAAATGGTTACAAGTTTTGAGAATAAAAAAATAGCATTCTAATATATACAGAAATGAAAAAACTTGAGAATAAAACCGTGTTTATCACAGGCGGTTTATCTGGAATTGGAAAAGCATGCGCTATGGCTGCTGCTAAAGAGGGTGTCAATATTGCAGTAGCAGATTTGAAGTCAAATGAAGTAGATTCTGTTATGCAAGAAATTAGGAAAATTAATTCAAGTGCTATTTATATAGAGTGTGATGTGTCTATTTATGCGCAAGCAAAGATTGCCATTGCCAAAGTAGTTAGCACCTTTAAATCCTTAGATATAGCACTTAATAATGCTGGCATTGGCGGAGAAGCAAATAAAGTAGGAGACATGTCTGAAGAGGCTTGGAATAAGGTTATTCATATCAATTTGAACGGAGTGTTTAATTGTATGAAACATGAGCTGGTGCAAATGAGCAAACAAGGCAGTGGTGCGATTGTAAATATGTCATCTATTTTGGGGAAAGTTGGCTTTGCATCTTCGGCACATTATGTGGCGGCTAAGCATGGTGTAATTGGACTTACACAAACGGCTGCTATTGAATATGCCACTGAAGGAATTAGGGTTAATGCCATTTCGCCTGGGTTTATTGATACACCCTTATTAGCTAAAGGAGGCATTACTGAAAATACAGAAATAAAACAACACATCATCAATATGCATCCCATGAAAAGACTTGGTACTTCCGAAGAAATAGCCAATGGCTTTGTTTTTCTAGCAAGTAATGAAAGCTCGTTTATGACGGGTACATGTATAGAAATTGATGG
>CANHJJ010000320.1 GCA_947460565.1 Bacteroidota bacterium | reverse complement strand
TATAAAACATCCTGCGTGTTTGCCACACATCCACATATTTTAATTGCTCTGGAAAGCGAGTAGGGTCGGCAGCTGCATCAAAGGCCTCTTCAGCCAGAATGGCTGATGCGGTATGATGTCCATGCCCTCCACTTCCATCGGTTGCAAAACGTGTAATGATAATATCAGGTCTGAAATTTCGAATCACCCATACCATGTCAGAAAGCAAAGAATCTTTGTTCCATTTACTAAAAGTTTCTTTGGGCGATTTGCTAAAACCAAAATCATAAGCCCGTGTAAAGAACTGCTCGCCACCATCAATTCTGCGAGCTGCCAACAATTCTTGTGTACGAATTACACCCAACTCTACTCCTTGCTCTGGGCCAATTAGGTTTTGTCCACCATCACCACGTGTAAGGCTTAGATAGCCTGTTCTTAAGCATTTTTCATTGGCCAAATAAGCTATCAATCGGGTGTTTTCATCATCAGGATGGGCAGCTATATATAGCACTGAACCGACAGTATTCAGTTTTTTTATCTGTAATAATATTTCAGAAGAGGTATAGCTTTTAGGCGCTTGGGCATTACTTGAAAAGTTTGTTATTAAGGCAAAAAGCAATAAATAAACGAGTTTCTTCATGCTGTAAAAATATCTGTTTTTACTTTAATGCCAAAGCTTTGCATTTGCTTCATATTATTGGCCTTGTTATTTTTTGATAATACTTGAAAAAAATTCAACATTTATAAAAACCTTTTGTTTATTTGTCCAACTAAGAAGCATGATAATTTACCAAAACAAATCGCTCAAGCCTTACAATACCTTTGGTATAGATGTGAATGCTGCGCAATTTGTTGAAGTGAAAACAGCAGAAGAAATACAGGTTCTTTGTAGAAGTTTTAATCTGTCTGAACGCAAATTTTTGGTGGTTGGCGGAGGTAGTAATTTATTGCTGACCTCCGATTTTGATGGCATGGTCATCAAAATTGAATTGAAGGGATTGGATATTTCCAAAGAAGATGAAAACTACATTTGGGTTAAAGCCATGGCAGGAGAGGCTTGGCACGACTTTGTAATGTTTGCTGTTGACCATAATTATGCTGGGGTTGAAAATCTTTCTCTTATTCCTGGTTGTGTGGGTGCAGCCCCCATGCAAAACATTGGCGCATATGGTGCTGAAATTAAGGATACCTGTGATCATCTATTTGCCATCGAAATTGCAACAGGAAACTTGGTTAAATTCACCAATGCAGAGTGTAAGTTTGGCTACCGTGAAAGCATTTTCAAGAACGAAGCAAAGAATAAATACATTATCTACAGTGTGGTTTTTAAGCTAAACAAGAACCCTAAATTAAATACTAGCTATGGCGCCATCAAGCAAACCCTTGATTCAAAAGGCATCACAGCACCCAGTATAAAAGATATTAGCAATGCGGTAATTGAAATTCGTCAATCCAAATTGCCTAACCCAAAAGTATTAGGGAATGCAGGTAGTTTCTTCAAGAATCCCGAAATATCCAATGAGGTTTTTGATGATTTAAAACTAAAATACCCTGAAGTTGTAGGATACCCAACTAGCACCAACATGACCAAAGTGGCCGCAGGTTGGCTAATTGAGCAATGTGGTTGGAAAGGCAAAGTAGTGGGCAATACAGGCTCACATAAAAACCAAGCCTTGGTTTTGGTAAATTATGGCAATGCCACTGGACAAGAAATATGGGATTTGGCAATGGCCATTAAAGAATCAGTTTACCTGAAATTCGGCATTCACATCAACCCTGAGGTGAATATTGTATAAAATATTTACATACTATTGGTGCGATAAATGCTGATTTTCAATTGGATTAAAAACTTACTAGGTAGTACTTCTTTGCAGATAAAAGAGCAATTCTAGCTTTGAGCGATTTGTTGAATGGCATTTTTCCATCCATTTCTAGATCTGTAAGTTGCTTAATTTTTTCAATGATGTCTTCTTTTTCAGGGTCGTTTTTTAAGCTGATGGCTGCTATTCTTCCATAGATTCCACCTGAGTAAAAGTGCTATCAAAATCTATAATAAACCAAGTGTTCTGTTTCTGCATGCTGAGGTATAATAAAAAAGGTACTGCAATATATTACAGTACCTTCGTTTATGAAATGAATTTGTGTGATTTATTGTTTGAAGAACTTCTGAATCAACATTCCTTTATCTGTAACAGATTTTAAAATGTATAATCCTTCTTTTAAAGAAGAAACATCAATTTTGTTGTTAGCCGTTTCGCCTGAAAATACTTCTTGACCCATGCCATTAAAAATTATATAGTTTTTGCTTTCAACACCTTCAATGTATAATGCATCTCTAGTTGGATTTGGGTATAATTTATAATCAGAAATAGAAAGGGTTGGATAACCAATTTTCAGTCCATCATAATCTATAATAATTCTAAGAGTATCCAATCCAAAATTCAATTGCGATTTTAAAACACCAGTAATGTTTCTTAATCCCAAAGTGAAAAAGCGGGTGCCATAAAAAAAGCTATCTGGAATTAAGTTTAATTTTACTTTTTTATAGCTTGCATAACCAGGTGTTCCTGGCTTAAAATTAACTGTTTGTGATTTCATATCGAAATGCACACCATTTATAGCAGTCCCGTTTATAGGATATACATCTGCACCGGTAACATATTTTAATGTGTCTTGATTATCATTAAATACTGCTAACTCAATATAGGCTGAAGTATCACTATTATTGAAATTGTCGTAGCCCTTGGGTAAAATGAATCCAAACTTAATCTGTGCATTGGCTTGTAGGCATATTACAGATAAAAAGGCTATACATATTACTTTTTGTAAGTTTTTGAACATAAGTATGGTGCTTAAATATTGTACAATTATAATCATTTTTATGATTTTAAAAATCAGCGAAAGGTTGCATCCCTTAATTTTTTATTTCACCCTTATCTCATCTCCGCTTTTGGCATGTATAATATCAAAGTTCTTATTCAAGGATTTTAATTGTGAAATGGATAGACTGAATTTTTTGCAAACCGAATCAATGTTTTCGCTGTTTTTCAAGGTATAATAAATGTGTTCCTTGGCTATATTGCTTGATTTTACTGGTCTCTCAATCTTTTCTGGTTTTGATTCGATGGGCTTTGGTTCAGGTTTTACTTCAATGGGTTTTGACTCAGGTTCGATTCTCTTTGGCTTTTCTTCCACCTTTTTGTCACTTACAACTACCAGTTGCTGACCAATTTTTATGGTATCGCTAGATAGGTTATTGGTAGCTTTTAATTCAGCTTTGCTGATATTATACATTTTTGAGATTGAGAAAAGTGTTTCCCCTTGTCTTACAATG
>CANHJJ010000319.1 GCA_947460565.1 Bacteroidota bacterium | reverse complement strand
TCTCTTAATGCTGCTTGAATATTATCTGGAAGGTTAAGCAATCTCAAATAATTACTTACTGTGCTTCTGTTTTTGCCAACTCTATCGCCCAATTGCTCTTGGTTTAAACTGCACTCGTCCATCAATCTTTTGTAACTAATAGCAACCTCTATAGCGTTTAAATCTTCACGTTGAATGTTCTCAATCAATGCCATTTCAAGCATTTCTTGATCATTGGCAAGTCTTATGTATGCTGGAATATGTGTTAAACCCGCAAGGCGTGAAGCCCTGGTTCTTCGCTCACCAGAAATCAATTGGTAGCTATCAAATCCCATTTTACGAACTGTAATGGGTTGAATAACTCCGTGTACTTTTATAGATTCCGAAAGTTCTCTTAGTTCTTCTTCTTTAAACTCTGTACGAGGCTGAAATGGGTTGGCCTCAACTTGCGAAATTGGAATTTCACTAATCGAATTTAAAGGCTTTGCCTCGCTTGTTGTAATATCTGTAGTGGCATTTTCTAACAATGCACTCAATCCTCTTCCTAGTGCGTTTCTTCGTGGGTTGCTCATTTTGTGTTTGTGTATAGGTCAACGCTAAAGTTGACAATTAAATTGTTTGTATATTAGTTCATCGCAGATTCTTCTTGCAATGGATTTAATTTGATTAAACCGTTTTTCGCCAATAATTCCTTGGCTAAGTTTAAGTAATTAATAGCCCCTCTGCTTTCAGCATCATGCGTAATTACCGGTTTACCAAAACTAGGAGCTTCACTCAGTTTGGTGTTTCTTTGGATGATGGTATCAAATACCAATTGTTGGAAGTGCATTTTCACCTCTTCCACCACTTGGTTGCTCAGTCTCAAACGCATGTCGTACATAGTTAGTAAAAGCCCTTCAATTTGCAATTCTTTGTTTAAACCTTGTTGAACAATTTTTACAGTATTCAATAATTTACCTAAGCCCTCTAAAGCAAAATACTCACACTGAACTGGAATAATAACAGAATCACTGGCCGTCAAGGCATTTGTGGTGATTAAACCTAAAGAAGGCGAACAATCAATAATCACAAAATCGTAATCACTTTTCACTTTGTTTAGTGCATGCTTCATCACACTTTCACGATTTGGGAGGTTTATTAATTCAATTTCAGCTCCTACCAAATCAATGCTTGAAGGTAAAATGTCCATGAATTTAAAATCCGTTTTCATGATGGCATCCTTAGCAGGAATCTCATTAATCATCACTTCATAAAGACCAATTTGTATATCTTTTGGGTCAAGACCAATTCCCGAAGTAGAATTTGCTTGAGGATCACCATCTACCAAAAGGGTTCTAAACTCAAGCACAGCGAGACTTGCGGCCAAATTTATGGCTGTTGTTGTTTTACCTACGCCTCCTTTTTGATTTACTATCGAAATTACTTTAGTCATATTGTTATTTGGTTCAAACTGATCAATAAAAATGTGTTGTTTTTTGGCAAATGTTTCACAAAAACCGAACAAAGCGAAACCCAAAGCTGGTTTACATTCTGATAGTTTAAAGTAAATGTATTTTCTTCAAATTAATGGAATGAAAAAGGCAACTAATATACATTCTATCAACATGTATGTTGATAGTTTTTTGTGCTGTTAACCAGTAACATTTGAAAATAAATTTACATGTGTGCTGCTAATAGCAAGTCAATCTCTTTGTGATAAATATTGAGCCTTTTGCCTAAGTATTTGTTAGTTAAGTGACCTTTATAAATATACATCCCGTTTCGAGCACCCACATTGTAGTATAAAAAATCAGCCAAGTCTTTTGCATCAGCAAGTTTTAGTAATAGAGGTGCCAATACATTGCTCAATGCATAACTAGCAGTACGGCAAACAAGCGATGTTATATTGGGCACACAATAATGTATCACATCATGTTTCACAAAGGTTGGGTTCTGATGGTTAGTAAGCTCGGAGGTTTCAAAAACTCCCCCTTGGTCGATGCTAATATCAATGATAACAGACAGAGGTTTCATCATGCTTACCATTTCCTCAGTTACCAAAACAAGGCTTCTACCCTCTTCATTCCTTTGGCAACCAATGGCTACATCGGCAGTTTGAAGTGCCTTCATAAGTATTTTAGGGTGAAGCAAGGATGTATAAAGATGCGTGTTGCCTAAATTGTTTTGCAGCCTTCTCAACTTAGATAAAGATTGGTCAAATACTTTTACGATTGCGCCTTTGCCAAGAGCGGCTTTAGCTGCATATTCACCCACTGTACCAGCACCAATAATTACTACTTCTGTTGGAGGTATCCCTGTTATGCCACCCAACATTTCTCCTTTTCCACCATTATCAGAATTTAACAAATCGCTGGCAACAGAAATGGCTGCTAATCCTGCAATCTCACCCATACTTCTTACCAATGGATAAAGGCCGTCATTTTCCTTTAAGTATTCAAAAGCCATTGCATTCAGTTTCTTACCCATCAACTTTTTCACATAGGTTTCGGACTTAGCACCATGTTGTAAGGCAGATATGAGCAATTGGTTATGAGTTAGTAATTCTATTTCTTCATCAGTAGGGGGTTCTACTTTCACTATGATATCGGCTTTGAATAGTTCCTTTTTATCAAAAACTATTTTGGCACCCGCTTCACTATATTCTTTATCACTGAACTTGGCTTGCTTTCCAGCACTCGTTTCTACCCATACTTCAGAACCATTATTAACCAAAAGTTGAACGGAGGAGGGCGTAAGCGGTACACGTTTCTCTTGTAAAGTTGTTTCTTTGGGTATCCCAATAAACAAACTTTTATTGCCGTTTCCCGCGTCAATCAAAGCTTCTTTGGGTTGAAGACTAGCCTGTTTGGCCAATTCACTAAATCCAAAAGTAGGTTGCTCCATAATGTGAAATGAAACCCAAAAGTAAGCATTGAATAACTAATAACATACAAGTGTTATTAAAAATTTTGCAGAATGAAGTATAACATTACTCGTGTTTGTCTTTGATAATTAAATATTTAAACAGAAATATGGATTTTTTTTGTTATAAATATTGTGTATTATAAAGCTAATTCTATATTTGCACTCCCTAAACGGAGGCATAGCTCAGCTGGTTCAGAGCATCTGCCTTACAAGCAGAGGGTCACAGGTTCGAACCCTGTTGCCTCCACAAAGACAAAAGACTTTCAGATTTTCTGAAAGTCTTTTTTGTTTTTAATGGTTTCATAAATATGTCGATGTAAACGAGCAGGGGGTAAACGATGAACATATTAAATTCTACTTTGACACACTTTAACGAAAAAAGGTTTTCAGAAAACTCTGAAAACCCTTGATTTTATTGGTTGCGGAGGCAG
>CANHJJ010000318.1 GCA_947460565.1 Bacteroidota bacterium | reverse complement strand
TAATTTATCTAGTTTTTCAAGGTAAATTAAGCGTTGGTCAAATCATTACTCTCCAATTCTATTCTTTCTTTATTTTTGGACCATTACAAGAGATGGGCAATGTGATTTTAAATTACCGTGAAGCTGAAGCATCATTAAGTAATTTCCAAATGATCATCAACACACCTATAGAAGTAAAACCAAATGCACCTATTAAAATAAATGAAATTGATAGGCTTACATTTGATGCGGTTACTTTCAAACACAAATCGTCAAGCTACAATGCATTAAGCAATATTTCTTTTGAGGTAAGCAAAGGCCAAACCATTGCTTTTGTTGGACCAAGTGGTGCGGGAAAGAGTACATTGGTAAAACTGCTTGTAGGATTATATGCTGCTCCAGAGGGCAATATTTATTACAATGATATCAATTCAAAGGAAATGGATATTGATGAATTAAGGCATCAACTTGGATTTGTAACCCAAGACACTCAGTTATTTTCTGGAAGTATTAGAGAGAATTTACTTTTTGTAAAACCCAACGCTACCGAAGTTGAAATCAACCTGTCCCTTGACCAAGCTAGTTGTCGTAATTTATTGGAAAGAAGTGAAAATGGATTAGAAACCATTATTGGTGAGGGTGGAATGAAATTAAGTGGTGGTGAAAAACAAAGATTATCTATTGCCCGAGCATTAATAAGAAAGCCGCGTTTATTGGTATTTGACGAAGCTACTTCTGCTTTAGACTCAATAACAGAAGAGGAAATTTCAAATACCATTAAGGACATTGCCGACAAAAAAGAGCATATAACAGTTCTTATCGCCCATAGACTTTCAACCATCATGCATGCTGATAGTATCTATGTATTAGAAAAAGGCGAGATTATTGAAACTGGTAAACATGAGGAACTATTGGCCGAAAAAGGCTTGTATTATGCCATGTGGAGACAACAAATTGGAGAGAGAAAGAAGTAATATAGAATCAAAAGCGAATGCATGTTTCAATCTAATGATTTGTGATATCTAATCTATGGATAAGGTTAAAAATTGATAGTTGAATTTTTAATACATGGTAAATTAAAACATACAAAAACAAATCAATAAATTTTGGTATCAATTCTATTCATTGAATTCAAAAAAAATCATTAGCATTGAGGATGAAAAAATATTTGCTCCTTTTCCAATTGTTATTATGCCTCTCAGTTTGGGCGCAAGATGTTCAGGTGTCATCAGGAAAGGTAATAAGGCATTCGCTATTTTCATCCAAATATGTAGATGCCCGAAATGTGGATGTGTGGTTACCTGCAGGCTATCAAACAAGCAAGAAATATGCAGTGCTTTACATGCATGATGGACAAATGTTATTTGATTCAACCACTACTTGGAACAAACAGGAATGGGGCATTGATGAAACACTCGCTCAATTAATGAAAGAAAAAAAAATCAGAGATTGTATTGTGGTGGGCATTTGGAACAGTGGTAAAAACCGCCATATCGACTATTTCCCTCAAAAACCTTTTGAATCAATAGATCCAGAAAAGCAAGACTCATTATACAGTGCCAAAAGAGGCAATGGCAATTCGGTATTTTCGGGCAAGGTGCAATCAGATGCCTATTTGCGATTTTTAGTAACTGAACTCAAACCTTTTATTGATAGCAGCTATGCGACTAAAAAAGACAGAGCAAATACCTTTGTAGCAGGCTCAAGCATGGGTGGGCTTATATCAATGTATGCCATCTGCGAGTACCCTGAGGTATTTGGCGGTGCTGCTTGTCTATCTGCCCATTGGCCAGGCATTTTTTATACAGAAAATAACCCTATTCCAGCCGCTTTTATGAGCTATATGAAGGCAAAACTACCTTCACCAATAAATCATAAAATTTACTTTGATTTTGGCACAGAAACCTTGGATGCCATGTATGAACCCTACCAATTGCAGGTGGACAGTATTATCCAATCAAGGGGATATGACAGCAAAAGCTGGATGACAAAAAAATTTGTGGGCGAAAACCACTCAGAGCAAGCTTGGAGAAAGCGTTTCAACATTCCTGCTCTATTTTTGTTAAGGAACTAAGCACACACCCATTTATCTGTTTCAAATTCTCTTATATTCGCCATACATTTTCGAAACATTCCTCATTTTATGAATAAAATATTTTTAATCACCAAACGAGAATACCTATCGAGGGTAAAGAAAAAATCATTCATTGTGATGACCATACTTTCTCCCCTACTAATCATATTGTTTTATGGTTTGATTTTCTTTTTCTCCTTCAATAAAGATTTAACTGAAGACAAAAAGAATATTACTGTTTGTGATGAAAGTGGTTTGTTCACTAACAAACTTAAAGACAGCAAAACAATTGTATTCAATTACAATGGAAGCATCAAAGGCAATGAAGAAAACTACCTAAAGCAAGGTGATGACTATGGCATTCTTATCATTCCACAATCATCTGGAGATAGCCTAGGAAAGGTAACCTTCATTTCAAAAGAACAACCAAGCTTATCTACCCAATCCTATATGGAAGATCAAATTGAAAACGTATTGAAGAATATTAAACTAGGTAAATTTGGTATAGAAAAAGAGCTTTTAGACAAGGTAAATGAAACGAGTGTATCCATCAATACGGTTAAACTAACAGATGAAGGTTTAGAAAAAGGAAACACAGGTGTAACCACAGCCATTGGGTATTTCTCTGCCTTTCTTATTTATCTTTTCATTTTCCTATATGGGGTGCAAGTGATGCGTGGTGTGATTGAAGAAAAAACCAATCGGATTGTGGAAGTAATTATTTCATCGGTGAAACCCTTCCAACTGATGATGGGTAAGATAATTGGCATTGCCTTGGTAGGTTTAACACAGTTTATTTTATGGGCGCTTTTGGTAATTGTGCTGAGCCCAATGGTTAGCAAACTCATATTATCCTTTATGGATTTGCCACCTGATGCCATTCAATCCATGTCGGCTGCCACGCAGCAAGGTGCTGCGCAAGTAAAGCAAAATGGTGTTTTAAACTTCCTATCTGATTTATCACAATACAATTTCACACTTATCATTGGCATGTTTATCTTTTATTTCGTTTCAGGTTATTTGTTTTATGGAGCCTTGTTTGCAGCCGTTGGTTCTGCAGTAGATAGCGAAACGGATACGCAGCAATTTATGTTACCCATAACCATTCCATTGGTATTTTCATTGGTAGTAGCGCAAAGCGTGGTTACTTCTTCTCCCAATGGCAATATCAGTTTTTGGTTAAGCATGATACCACTTACCTCTCCGATTGTTATGATGGTGCGGCTTCCATTTGGTGTGCCTGCTTGGCAGTTGGGCTTATCTATGTTGTGTATG
>CANHJJ010000317.1 GCA_947460565.1 Bacteroidota bacterium | reverse complement strand
CTCAATCATCATGAATGTGCCTGTTTGTTCTGGGGTAGCAGTTCCCACATAAATCGTTTTGATGATATCATTGTTCTTGTCGTATAGTTCAACCTTAATACCTTCTGTGCTCATGAAAGCAATGGTTGAGTTAAACTCGTTTTGAGCAACCGGTCTTAGCACTTGCACCTCTTTCAAAGTGCTCAAGAGCAAGTTTACTTTATTTACATCTGCTTCAATATTGTTGTTTACCAACCACACCTTGTTCTCAGTTTTGTTGAGAGTTACCTTCCCTCCACGCTTATCGGCTATAAATACTTTATACACCGAAGCTGTGTCTTGCACTGAAAAATCTTTCAATTCAGACTTCAAGGTAGTCCAAGGTTTGCGGTTGATAAAATAATAGGAAACCCCTGCTATCAGCGCAACTACAAGTAATATTTTTAATGTTTTATTCATTCCGTCTATGTGTGTATGTGATTATGTGTAAATGTGCGTATGCTTTAACAAGACTAATTGAAATTTACTACTAACTGTATTTCCTCTTACGAATCATTCTATTAATTAGTCCAAACAAAAGTATGATGGTAATTGGCAAGGCCATATTGATTACTTGCCACATCAATTTCTCTTTTTTGATCTTGCCTTTGTCTAATAATCGCAAGGTGATTTCTTTAGCGCGTACTTCAATAATGCCGCTATCATCACACATATAGTCCATGCAATTTAAGATGAAGCGGGCATTGCCAAATTGTTGGTTGGTATACCTATCGTAACCCAAAGGAAACACTTCACCTGTTGATTTTTTATATTGATTTCTTATCACATCCCCATCAGCAACCACTATCATTTTATTATTATCAACATGGTCTTTAAATGCCAATGTAGGTTGCTTGCTAGCATCGTATCTATAACGGTAGGTAGAATTAAATGCACCTTCTAATAAAACTGCGGTAATATGATTGCCTTTTCCTCTGAACAAGGCTGGCTCAGGGTTTAAGCGAGCAATGGTCAAGTCAACCCTTACAGGTGCATTCACAGCTCTTGAATATTCTGAGCTTTGAAGCAGGACTGTTTTCTTTACATTTTTATTTCCAGTGGTATCTATGGATGCTGTAAACTGATGCCAAACTGGGTCGATATTTTTAACTATCGGGTGGTCGGTACTTGGAGAAATAACAGGATAAAACATCCAAGGCAGAATCTTCTGTTGAGGGGTTCCATTACTCATTCCACTTAGCACAGGAATACCATTGCATTGAAGGTCTTGTACAATGTTTTGGTTCACCCTAGCTCCATAGCTAAACAACATTTCTTCGAGCCCATGAGGATAACCAGGTGTCACATACATATTGCGACTGTATAGGCTATCCATTTCAGCTAATTGTGTTTCAACCAACCAGAGCACTTTGCCACCATTCATGATGTATTGATCAATTTTAAATTTATCAAAATCGTTTACAGGCAATGCAGGGCGGGCAATAATGATACCTGCGTACTCCTTCAACTTTTCTGGAACTTGAATACTCAAATCCACATCTTCAATGGTGTAATACTGCTCCAATTCGCGTTTGGCTTCAGCAATATCCCATTTATCTAACTCACCATGTCCATGAATAAATCCTATTTTTTTAACACTTTTTTCAGTCGCCTTTCTCAATACATTGGCAAACTCATATTCCATTAACTCGATAGAAGAATTGATGGTTTCTTCTGGAGCCGCACCAAATTGGCTCTTTAATAAATTAACCGCAAACTCACGTCCATTGTAAAAAAAGATAGCACCTGGCACGATTATTTTTTGAGAGAATTCATCATCACGTTTTATTTGCACGTTGGTTGGCTGCAAGCCTTTTGAGCCCAATTCTTGAATGATGTCATTTGATTTCTTTTCATCAGCATCCTTAAAAGGATCAATAAACTCATATTGAATATTGTTGTTTGAATACACCCTGAATTCATCCAACATTTCTTTGGTTGATTGACGCAAACGTTTGAATCCTGAAGGGAATTCACCTTCGAGATATACTTTTACAAACATGGTTTGATTCACTTTTTCGGCAAGTGCAATACTTGATTTCGAAAGCTTAAATCTTTTCTCTTTGGTTAAATCTATCCTAAAGAAATAATTAGACAAAATAAGATTCGCCAATACGATTATGGCCAATACCAACAAGAGTTCAGTTATACTTTGATATTTAATACTTTTCTTCTTCATCGTTACCATTTTCTGCTTCCAAACACCATTTTAGTTGCCCAAACAAAGGCAAGAATTAAACTTACAAAATAGAGCACATCGCGCGAATCAATCACACCTCGGCTGATAGATTGATAATGACTGTTGATACCCAAAGAAGCCACAACACTATCATATGAACCAAGCAATTTAAAATCGGCAAACAAGTCGAATACATTATAAAAACAATAACATAAAAACATCGAAAGAATGAAGGATACAATTTGGTTATCACTAACTGCTGATGAAAAAATTCCTATGGCAACAAAGGCAGAGGCTAAGAAAAACAAACCAATATATGATCCAAGAATTGCACCTGAGTCTAGGTTTCCTTTAGGTGCACCTAATTGATAAATGGTATAGTAATATAATAATGTTGGAAGCAAAACAAACAAGACCAAAACTACTGAAGCAAAGTATTTACCCATAATGATTTGCAAATCACTTATAGGTTTGGTGGTAATAATTTCGATGGTTCCTGTCTTTTTCTCCTCACTGAAACTACGCATGGTTATGGCTGAAATCAGGAAAATAAACACCCACGGTGCCATATCAAACAAGGTGTCAAGGTTGGCATAACCTAGGTCGAGCACATTATAATCCGGAAGTACCCACATGAATAAGCCAATGGCAATTAAGAACACGATCATCACCACATAGGCAATGAGTGAACTTAAAAAACTTCGTATTTCTTTTTTGAGTATTGTTAGCATTTATATATTTTTTATTGGCCACAGATTCCACAGATTACACTGATAAATGCTGTGCTTTCATTTTACTTTTCTTTTTTACCACAGAGTCAACTAGGCAGGCGCAAAGCCCACAGAGAAAAATTTAGTGTTCTTTGCGAAAAATCTTTGCGTTCTTTGTGGTTTATTTTCATTTATTAATTTTACTCATCTACTCAAATCACTCTTCGACTCCGCTCAGAGTTACATTAGCTCATCAATTTGTTAAATTTTGAAATACTTCTTCCAATGATTTTTCTTCTAAACTCATAGACAGGATAAGCCAATTGTTTTGTGAAGACAAAGCAGCCACATATTCTCTCACATCCCTAGATGCAAAAATGATGTATTTGTTGTTTTCAGCTTTTACATTGGTAACCCCTTCAAT
>CANHJJ010000316.1 GCA_947460565.1 Bacteroidota bacterium | reverse complement strand
TGGCGAATAGTAATATTGCATTACCAGTTCGTACAAATCAACCATATCGCGCTCACCATACACATAATTTTTATTTACTTTTCTGCGTGTAATTTTTCTAATAAACTCAATTAAGGTTGCAGCATCTGCCGGAGCATCCGGGTTAGTTTCCAGTTGTTTGGCTATCATGTTCAGGTAGCTGTTTTCGTGGTTGTGATACCTAAAAATTGTACCTTGGTCATTTTCCAACTCATGCTTTAATGCCCTTACAAAATCGTAGTTAGGGTATACGCCTGGCTCTGTTGCTAAAAATTGTCCTTTGTGCTCAACAGTACCATCTTGGTGCATTACATGGTGTGAAAATTGAAATGCAATACCCTGGTATGGTTTTAAGCCTTGGTGAAATGGTAGTGCCACCATACTGGTTTCAAAATCAATAAAATGCAGGGGGTAGACCCATGATTTCATTTCGGCAGCTAAACCCTCAGCACTATAGTAACTGCTTGAATCGTTTTCGCGCACTTTTCTAACCTGCATAATTCTTCTCTCAAAAGGCAATAAACCTATTTGTGGATCACCTGGATTCGTAGGGGTGATGAGGTCCTCCCGGATATCCTCAAGCATATAAATATTGTTATCAATCAGTTTTTGAGTGAATGACACAGGACCGGCCTTGCCTCCCCATAATTCAGTAACCAAGGGTTTAGCTAATAGTTCATCGTTATATTGGGTATGGTTTTTCCAGCACTCAAGAAACCCACTTTTTAAATCGTGATTTTCTTCCTTGTTTACATAACGACACGTTTTGCATTTTTTGCCAATGGCTGTGAATGATCGTTCATCAGCTTCGTATAGATTAGATGCTAGGTTAACAAAGTCAACAAACGATATGTTATCTGCAATGTCGGTAGGCACCGGAAACTCATGCCACACTCTAGCAATCACCTCATCAAGATTAATTGTTTTCAAAATTTCATTACCTAAATGCGTTCGGTTTATACCATTTGGAACAACAACCTTGAATCCACCATCCGCTTGTTTTACAATTTTAAACATCTGATTCAACCCATCTACACTTGCATAGGCATCTTTATCAGCCAGTATTAAGTGTGCTTTTATAGTGTAGTTGCTACTGTACTCACAATGGGCCATTACATACTTTTGGAAAGCCAAATCATACACATAGGGTGCCCAATCATTATTTACTTTATCACCTGTCTTGGTCAGGAACGCCTCAGGCTCCTCGTTTTCTTCATCGGCTGATTTGGCTTTTACCTCATACAAGTAAAGCGTATTATTTTCCTTCACTACAATATCGGCTCTTATAAAAAGGTTTTGATATTTGAATGCGGCCTCAGCAATTACTACCCTGCCCGGTTTAGCCAGCCTACTTTGGGTTTCGGCAAGAGCCTGCTCATAGTTGAGCGTGTTAATGGTGATATCATCAGCCACCGGATTATCCGTAAAATAATATTTGGCCAATTCGCCCACCTGAAAGCCCCCCTTAGCCAATGCTTCCAAAAACGGATTTTCCAGCTGCATATCGGCATACTCATGCCTCTTTTTGGTATAATATAATTTGGTCATGCACTCCAGTGCTTCCTTAAATCTTGATTTGGTTAAATATCTGCTCATGGTTTGAAAATTAAATTATTATGGTTTAAACTATTTTAAATAACCCTATCAAAATCTATCATTTGTAAATGATTATGTGAGCACTCATAGCTGCTCTCTTTAATATCCTCTTTGTTCAATAAATGCAGTAATATGGACAATTTGTATTTCAAACTCAAAGGCATTACCAACATTAAAAAAGTTACTGCATAACATAGTGAATGCTTAGTTTTTTTGCTACCACCTTCAATCTTTTATCTAATATTTAAACACCACATTCATTTTATAATATTTAATCTCTTGTCTGCCAAAATCGGTGTTAAATACTGCGCGTATAAATAAGGTTACCGTATAACCAATCATCTCGTTATCTATAAAAAAGCTTTGGGTTGGTGTATAGGTGTATTTACTGTAAGTGTCCATTAATGTTCTTGCATCAGGTTGTTCCCAACCTGTAAACTTTTTAGGCAATTGGTATCCTGCAATGTTTATCAGTATATAAACCCAAGAAAGAATAAACCGGATAACGATAACCTATGGTATCGAACAACACCCAGTAGTCGCTGTCAAACCCAGCTTCAATAAGTGGTACTCCGTTAATAATGTACTCACTATTCAGTTCATCCAGTTTCCCCTTTACCTGAAAATAGTTGTACCCTTTAAACTTAACATGATGATATCCATTGGCATCAATACTATCTCCCGGTATTTCAAAAGTAGTATCACAGTTGCCATCTACACAGGGGTATTTACCCTCATCCACATCTTGCTTTTGGCAGGATAGGAGGAGGGTAACAATTAAAAGTAATGAATGTTGTTTTAGCTTTGGCATATGGTAACATTGATTTTGAGCTCCTATATAAGATAATAAATCTCGTGTTCTATTTATAATTTTTTAGTTTAGCTGAACATTCCAAAGTTGATTAGAGTCTTTTAACTCATTAATAATTTTTTTCTCAAATAATTCTATTTCTTGATCAGTTGAATTATTCATTAAGTAAAAACCTACATTGAGTGACTCTAATTCATTTACTTTTGAATTGATATTGCAATTTGTGGCTTGTCCGTCAATCAAACAGTTATATGCGGTTATTTTACCATAGTCTTTAAATCTTTTTTCAAATATTTTTTTGCTTCTTCCTATATATACTATTTGTTTATTTACGATGTAGCAGTATATGCCCTTGTCATTTTTAAAATTATTTATTGAGTATTCACAGAATTTCCCGTCTCCATATTTATTCAAAAAAAGTTTGTAATCACTATTGTCTTCGTTTTTTAATTTTAATAGGAATTCGCCTAATTTCATTGAATGATATGAATTATATTTATTTTTCATTTCAAAAGCAATTTTATGTAAACGGTCTTTCTGGTTATTTATGGCCCTATCTAATCTAGATATTAATGTTCTTTTGTTATTATCTTTAAAAATATTAATCTGATTCCTATTAGTTATCTCCAATTCTATTGTTTGAAAAACTATTGTTTGGTTGTCTATGATGATTTCCATTTGTACTTATTTTACAGGTGTATAATTTTTAATGGAAATACCTTGGTATTTAGCTTCCAACATTGCTTTCGCATAACCCCATTGGGTAGCTTCCACTGTTTCTTTAAACATTTTTGCGCCTTGGTTGGGTAAGCAAAAAGTAACGATCCATTTGTATGTCATTGTAGTGTAAGTTTAGAAGTTATAAATTAAATACTGACTTTTATCTGCCTTAAACGGCACATCGAATTTTG
>CANHJJ010000315.1 GCA_947460565.1 Bacteroidota bacterium | reverse complement strand
TCCATAATGCTGGCTTGCACTTTAAGGCCTGTTGTTTTAATATAATTCACCACTTTCTTAGCTACTTCTTTGTCTAATCCTTCTTTTACAGGAATATCCAATAGCATCAATTTGCCACTTGGTCTTGATTCTTTGCTTAAGTCTAAAGAGCGAACGTCCAGTTGTTGTTTACTCATTTTGCCTAGAATAATATCGACCATGCTTTGCAATGCCATGTCTTGAGTGGCTTGCAGTTTAATCATTTTGCTTTTTTTGTCTAACTCAATTTCACACTCCGAGTCTTTCAAATCATATCGAGTGATCAATTCTTTTTTTGCAGTATTTATGGCATTGTCCAACAATTGGAGGTCTAGTTTGTTTACTATATCAAAACTTGGCATATATGTAAAAGATTATGTTTAAGAATTTTTTTAGGATTAATTTATCTAATTTCGGCTACAAAATAAATCGTTTATGAGGAAAATAATAATTATAATTTTTACTTGTCAGTTTTTGCTGAGTGCTTGTGATGATAAAAAAAACACGCAAATTATCCCTGAGCCTTCAACCACTACTTTAACGCTTAAAATAAATTATACTTACAAGGGCCAAGCCCTTGAATTGAACGATAAAAGCTATGTGAACAAAGCCTTGGATACTTTTACCATCAGCAATTTTGTTCATTATCTTAGCAATGTAACACTAACAAATGCCCAAAACGAAAAGTATAATTTAGCTAACTATAACTTATGTTATGCTGAATACCCAAGCACCAATACCATAACCCTACAAGGTGTGAAGATGGATAATTGGAAAAATATGTCATTCCTAGTAGGAGTAGATACTATTCGCAATCATACAGGGGCGCAAACAGGTGATTTAAGCCCTAGCAAATCGATGTATTGGAACTGGAATACAGGCTACATTTTTGTGAGGTTTAAAGGCAAACTATCCAATGGTAATAACATTGGTTTGGATGTTGGAGGTGATGATAATTTGGTCTCACAGTCGTTTGATTTAAGTAAGTATAACATGAACAAATCCAATGTGACCATAACCCTTGAAATGGATTTGAATGAAATGTTCGAAAACCCTCAAACCTACGATTTTAAAGTAGATGCCACCTCTATTCACACCAGCACTCAGCCTGAGGCGGCTAAGATAAAAGCCAATATGGTTGACATGGCTAAAATTGTATCCGTTCAATAAAACTATGAAAAGCAGAGTTGTATTAGCATCCGTTTTTTTTGCCATTGTGTTTGCGGTTTCTTGTTCTAAAGATGCCAAGATTGAAGGTTCAAACAATACCAATGATGGTTCATATTCGTTTACTTTTCCTGATAAAACTTGGGAGATGTTTCCTGTGCCTGCTGATAACCCAAGCACTTTGGCGGGTGTTGAATTAGGACGTAAATTGTTTTACGATCCTATCCTTTCTGTTGACAATACATTGTCTTGTGGTAGCTGTCATAAAGCCCAATATTCTTTTGGAGATAATACCCCACTAAGCAATGGGGTGAGCGGTTTGATTGGTAAACGCAATGCCATGCCGTTGTTTAATTTGGCATGGGCTGATGCCACACCTAACCCACATAAATATACTTGGGATGGAGGTGCAACCTCTATCGAAAGACAAATCATTGCACCTGTAACCTTGCCATTTGAAATGGGCTCAAACCTTGACACTGTTGTAGCCAAATTGCAAATCCACCCTGTGTATCCAGCTATGTTTTTCAAAGCCTTTGGCAATTCTGTTATTGATATAAACAATTTGACTTACGCCATTGCTCAATTTGAGCGCACGCTCATTAGCTATAATTCTCCTTTCGACCGTATGATGAGAAAAGAAATTCCCATGCCACAAGAAGTGGCCAATGGCTATGCCCATTTTCAATCGGGTGGGGCAGGGGATTGCGGACATTGCCACATCAATGGAAATTTATTTACAGATTATAGTTTTCAAAACAATGGTTTGAGTGAACAGCCAGACTCTGGCTTAGCGGCTATCACAGGAAAAAGCTATGATATGGGTAAATTTAAAGTACCATCCTTACGTAATTTGCTTTTCACAGCGCCTTATATGCATGATGGCAGATTGAAAACTTTGTTGGATGTTATTGAGTTTTATAATGCCAAAACCCATACCACTGGAACTACTTCTGAGTTTATTACCAAGCATAATCCATTAGGTTTACAATTAACTGCCAAACAAAAAGGGGAGTTGTATGCGTTTTTAGTTTCCCTGTCTGACTCGAGTTTTATTAACGATACCAGGTTTCAAAGGCCATAGATGGTTTTTTAGTTCACGGTTGACTGTTCACAGTTGTTAGTTCACAGCTGACAGTAATTCCTCGTCTTGCTGAGCGGAAAGGGATGGAGTGAAGCATCTTTTGTGAAGATTGTTTTCACATTTAAATTTTCGTTAAAGTTCCTTCGCTGCCCTCAGGATGACGCTCGGAAAGTTTGATAAGAAACAAAAAAAGCGGCTGCAAATATTTGCAGCCGCTTTAATATATTGGTTGGTTTATTTACTTATTCAACGATTAGTCTGCTGCTGGCTTTAGCGCCATTGCTTAATACTACGTTTACAATGTAAATACCTTTGTTAAGGTTACTTAATTCGATATTTTTTTCTGATGCATTTACACCTGAAACATTCATCATTAATTTACCTGTGATATCAAAAATGTTGATGTCAGCAATGATTGCTACAGTTCTATCCATGCTAACAGTAATGTTGTTTGTAGCAGGGTTAGGGAATACATTCATTTTGTTATTATAGTTCAATTCACTTACTGAAGTGTTTGAAGCAACTTTGGTAATCGTGATGGTTGAAGGTGCTTTAGCTAATCTGCCAAAATAGTTGTTGTTAGCTATAACAGACCATTTTAAAGTAGTTGGTTGGTTAAGGCCAATATTAAATTGGGTTAAATTGTCAAATAATATTTTTTCAGTTATAACTAATGAGTCATTATTACCAACTGGGATTGTAACCAGTGGGTTTGAGAAATCACCGTTAGGCATATCAAACATAAAGCTATATGTATTTCCTGCAGTAGATGAAGCTTTTTCCCATTTGATAACGATTAATTTAGTTGAATCAGCTTTGATGCTGATGCTTGCATTGTTTGCAGGTGATAATAAATTGAATTCATTTAAAGCAGCGTCACCTTCAAGACCGAAATGTGCAGCTAAACGTGGGCTAAAGAAAGTAGCCAATGAATCGCAATACATACGAGCTCTTTCAGCTGACATGTAAGGGTTTGTCAATTTTGAATCATTACTTGCTTTTCTTCCATCAACTGGAAGAGGAACACCACGGTATAACGCAAAAGTTGTATTTCCTGCTACTGCTGT
>CANHJJ010000314.1 GCA_947460565.1 Bacteroidota bacterium | reverse complement strand
AATCAGCTTAACGCAAAATATTTTATGTATCGCTTTTTTACATTTTTATATTATTTTTCATACAAATGTATTTGTTTTTATATATTGTTAAAATAATTTTTTTTGGGGCGAAACATTTTTCGCCCACCTAATTGGCATTTTTGTTTTTGATGAGACGTTTTATAAAACGTCTCTACGGTTTTTTTTAGACGTTTAATTAAACGTCTCTACGAAATATGCACGGTGCCAACAGCTGTTCCTTCGCTGCGTTCAGGATGACGCTCGGTTTTATCGCCATGTTTTACAATGACGTTTTATTAATCGTTTTTGTGTTTTCCATTTTTAGACGTTTAATTAAACGTCTCTACGGTTTTTTTTAGACGTTTGATTAAACGTCTTTAACTGATTGATTCTATTAGGTCTTGCTTGGTGATGATATGCACCTGACCCATAAAATCCCTTACCAATACTGCTGCATTGTCTTTGGTTATCATTTTTGATACATCTTCCATGCTCGATTGCGGATGAACAAATGGAAAACATGGGCTCATCACATCTGCCACATGCTTTTGTTTTAGTTCATGGTTCTCAATCAACATACTGTATAAATTGGTATCGTTTAATGAACCAACATATTCACCTGCTTCATTGGTTACAGGCAATTGTGAAATGGAGAATTTCTTCATCAATTGAACGGCCTCACCTACTTTGTCAGTTGTTTTGGCTGTTACCAATTTCAAGTGTTTGTGCCCTTCAATAAGGTTAATGGCTTTGGTTTGTTCGTTCATCAAGAAGCCTCTGTCGCGCATCCAATCTTCATTAAACATCTTGCCAAGGTAGCGAGTACCATGATCATGAAAAATAACCACCACCACATCACCCTCTTTAAACATATCTTTCATTTGCAGCAGACCTGCCATAGCCGAACCCGCTGAGTTTCCCGCAAAAATGGCCTCTTCACGAGGTATTCTGCGGGTCATCATAGCAGCATCTTTATCTGTTACTTTTTCAAAATGATCGATTAAGCTAAAATCAACATTGGCTGGAAGAAAATCCTCTCCAATACCCTCGGTGATGTATGGGTAGATTTCGTTCTTATCAAAAATGCCCGTCTCTTTGTATTTTTTAAATACCGATCCATAGGTATCTATACCTAATGCTTTTATATTTGGGTTTTTCTCTTTTAGGTATTTAGATGTTCCGCAAATGGTACCACCGGTACCAACACCCACAACTAGGTGGGTAATTTTGCCTTCGGTTTGTTCCCAAATCTCGGGACCTGTTTGCTCATAATGCGCTTGAGAGTTGGATAAATTATCATATTGGTTGGGTTTCCAGCTATTAGGGACTTCGGCAATAAGTTTTGATGATACTGAGTAATAACTACGAGGGTCTTCTGGCTCAACGTCTGTGGGACAAACGATTACCTCTGCACCAAAGGCTTTTAATGCATCTACTTTTTCCTTGCTTTGTTTATCAGTGGTGGTAAATATACACTTGTATCCTTTGATAACAGCGGCTATGGCCAATCCCATACCTGTGTTTCCGCTTGTACCTTCTATGATGGTTCCTCCTGGCTTCAAACGACCGTCTTTCTCAGCATCTTCAATCATTTTCAGGGCCATTCTATCCTTAATACTATTGCCAGGATTGGTGGTTTCTATTTTGGCTAAAACAGTGCAAGGCAGGTCTTTCACTATTCTATTTAGTTTCACCAAGGGCGTATTTCCTATGGTTTCAAGTACATTGTTTTTCCACATAATTGGGAGCGAAAATATACTAATTACTAAATAATCAAGGAACAAAATATTAACCAAGAATTAGCCATTTTTTTTCTTGCTTTAAGATTTATTTATCCGAAATTCGCCTTCCAAAAAACGAAACAATATTATTAATGGCATCTATTTACAAATTCAAACTTTCTTTTGAAGACTACGAAGACATTTACCGTGTAATTGAAATACAATCTACCAACACTTTTTTAGATTTACATAAAATCATTTTGAAGTCAATCAACTTTGATGAAAAGCAATTGGCTTCATTTTATATGAGTAATGATACTTGGAAAAAATTTGATGAAATAACTTTGGAGGACATGAGCGATGATCCTGAAAAACCAAAGTTTGAAATGAAAAAAACAAGACTTTGTGATCGCATCAACGACCCTCATCAAAAAATTATTTATATCTATGATTTCATAGAATTGTGGACCATGCACCTTGAAATGACAGGCATAGATGTGAAAGAAAAAGCAGGCGTTGAATATCCTAGAATTACCAAAACCGCAGGCCTAGCTCCAAAACAACATGATAAGGTGCAAAGATTTGGGGTGATTGACGACAATGAGTTTGACGAGATAACCAAAAACTACCTGAACAAAACAGATGATCTGGGTGGCGAAATTTCAGATGATGAAGCAGATGAGCATGGACTTTTTGAAGATGAAGCTGAAGAAGGGGCTGATGAAAATTCCTTCATTGAATAATAATTAGGTCTACCCAATTCTAGATCCTACATAAGCTTTTCTGACTTTCGCACTATTAATCACATTCCATTCTTTACCAATCAATGAACTTAAATTTAAAACGTCCCCTTGTTATTTTCGATTTAGAATCAACCGGGATTAGCATATCAAAAGATAGGATTGTAGAAATATGTACCATTAAAATAATGCCTGATGGTACAGAAGAAACACGGACACAGAGGTTCAACCCATTGATACCAATCCCTGCAGAGGTTTCTGCTATTCATGGTATTTTTGATGAAGATGTGAAAGATAAACCTACCTTTGCTGAAAAAGCTAAAGAATTGGCTAAATACCTTGAAGGCTGCGACTTTGGTGGCTTTAACTCCAATCGATTTGATTTCCCCATGTTGGTGGAAGAATTTTTGAGAGCTGAGGTGGATTTTGATTCGGAGAATCGAAAATTTGTGGATGCCCAAAGAATTTATCATACCATGGAGCAAAGAAACCTAGCTGCGGCATATAAATTTTATTGTGATAAATCACTAGAAAATGCTCATAGTGCTGAGGCCGACACCATTGCCACTTGGGAAGTACTAAAGGCTCAAATTAACAAGTATGATGAACTAGAAAATAATATTGATTTCCTCCATAAATTCTCAGGTCAAAGCAAAAATGTGGATTTAGCGGGCCGAATGGTTTTTGACGATAAAGGTCGAGAAACATTCAACTTCGGTAAACATAAAGGGAAAGTGGTAGTTGACATACTTAGATTAGAATCTTCATACTACCAATGGATGATGGACAATGATTTTGCATTAGATACCAAAAGAAGACTAACTCAAATTAAATTAAGAAGTCTTGGAAATGTGAAGATATAGTAGTTAAACCACCTGAAACACCTT
>CANHJJ010000313.1 GCA_947460565.1 Bacteroidota bacterium | reverse complement strand
TTTGTTCAGGATTGCAATTGTATTGTTAGTGAAGTCGTGTGTTTCTTAGCAACCATTGTCATGCACTAAAAATGTCGGGAAGCAATTCCCGACATTATAAAAAAAGCCATCGCAATTGCAATGGCTTTCTCATTATATAAATTCTTTTTATTTATTTTTTCTCTTCTTCTTCTTCGGCACAACAAGCTTTTTTGCCTTTCATATCGTGACCTCCTTCGCAAGCTTCAGACATTTTGCTTTTGCACATTTCTTTGCATTTTTTCATATCAAATTTGCCATCAGCACCATACATGCTCATACACATTTCTTTTTCTTCAGCAGAACAACCCACGCTATCGCAATGAGCAGCACACTCTTCCTTGGTCATAGTCATGCATTGGCTCATTTCACATTTACCCATCATGCTGCAATGATTCATATCCATAGAGTCAACACAGCATTCAGTTTTAGCACCGTTTACCATACCTGATTTATCAGCTTTCATTCCACCATTTACAGCGATATAAGGAGCTATAACCAATGAAACGATAGACATTAATTTAATCAAGATGTTCATTGAAGGTCCTGAGGTATCTTTGAAAGGATCACCAACCGTATCACCTGTTACAGAAGCTTTATGCGGCTCTGATTTTTTGTAATACATTTCGCCATTGATTTCAACACCTTTTTCGAAAGATTTTTTAGCGTTATCCCATGCACCACCTGCATTTGATTGGAAAATACCCATCAATACACCTGATACTGTAACACCAGCTAATAAGCCACCTAATACTTCTGGTCCAAAAATGAAACCAACAATCACTGGTGTGATCAATGCGATTGCACCTGGCAACATCATTTCACGGATTGAAGCTTTGGTAGAAATAGCCACACATTTTTCGTATTCAGGTTTTGCTTTGTACTCCATAATACCCGGAATTTCACGGAACTGACGTCTAACTTCTTGAACCATGTCCATGGCAGCTTTACCTACCGCTTGGATACACAATGCTGAGAAAATAAATGGAATCATACCACCTACAAACAAACCAGCTAAAACGGGTGCTTTATAAATATCAATAGCATCAATGCCAGCAATACCAACAAAAGCCGCAAACAATGCCAATGAAGTTAAAGCAGCTGAAGCAATAGCAAAACCTTTACCTGTAGCAGCAGTTGTATTACCAACAGCATCTAAGTTATCAGTACGTTCACGCACTTCAGGAGGTAATTGACTCATTTCTGCAATACCACCTGCGTTATCAGCAATTGGTCCAAACGCATCAATTGCTAATTGCATAGCCGTTGTTGCCATCATACCTGCAGCGGCAATAGCTACACCATATAATCCTGCAAAATGGTATGATAACATGATACCAGCAGCTAAAGTTAATATAGGAATAACTGTTGATTTCATACCTACAGATAGTCCGCCAATGATATTGGTAGCATGGCCAGTAGATGATTGTTGAATAATAGAAAGAACTGGACCTTTACCCATGGCAGTATAATATTCAGTTACGATACTCATAATGGCACCAACCACTGTTCCTACTAAAATTGCATAGAATACGTTTATGTTTGAAAATTCGTATCCACGTAAATTTAAAGTTTCAGGTAACATCCACATAACAATAAAGTATGAAGCTACAACAGTTAAAGCCATTGAAGCCCAATTACCCATGTTTAATGCATTTTGAACATTTGATTTATCATCTTTAATAGTAACAAACCAAGTTCCAACGATTGAGAATAATATACCTAAACCACAAATTACCATTGGTAATAGGATAGGAGACATACCTCCAAAGTTGTCGTTAACTGAAATTTCTTGTCCTAATACCATTGTTGCTAATATTGTAGCCACATACGAACCAAATAAATCGGCACCCATACCAGCCACATCACCCACGTTATCGCCTACGTTATCAGCAATCGTTGCAGGGTTACGAACGTCATCTTCAGGAATGCCTGCTTCAACTTTACCTACTAAATCTGCTCCAACATCAGCAGCTTTGGTATAAATACCGCCACCTACACGGGCAAATAAAGCAATTGATTCAGCTCCTAATGAGAAACCTGTTAATACTTCAATAGCTGTTTTTACATACTCCGTATTAACTCCATCGTTAAAAATGGCTAAGAACGCTATGAATAATCCTCCTAAACCTAAAATAGCTAAACCAGCTACACCCAAGCCCATTACTGTTCCGCCAGTAAACGAAACTTTTAATGCTTGTTTTAAACTTGTGCGTGCCGCTTGTGTGGTACGAACATTAGCTTTTGTTGCCACCTTCATTCCAATATAACCTGCAGTTGCTGAAAACACAGCGCCAATGATAAAGGCAATGGATATAATCCAACTTGAATGAATCGGTTTGCCGTTTATTTCGTGTATAGTTCCAGAATATGCTAATAAGGCTGCAGCAAATGCCACAAATATGCTCAATACTTTCCACTCTGCTTTCAAAAATGCCATAGCTCCATCGGCTATATAGCCTGCAAGTTCTTGCATGTTTTTGTCTCCTGCATCTTGCTTGCTTACCCAAGCACTCTTAATAGCCATTACAATTAGGCCAACTACCCCGAGGGCGGGAACTAAATAAATTACATTCTCCATACGTTAATTTTTATTCTTTATGTTTTTAAAAAGTCTGCGAAAATAAGGGAAACTGAGAAAATATTAATATGTACATAAAATTATAAGGTAATCATTTGATTAACATTAGTTAAGATAGTGTTGTAAACTCAGTTTACGCGAAATTTAACTTTCATAAATGGGTTTTAAATTAAAAAATGATGTTCTTTAATCTCAATAATTAGGATGCGAAAAACTAGCTTTCTTTATCAAAATAAATTTTATAATATTTCCTTCCATCTTTTTCAATGCCTTGTTCAATCAGCTGACGATCCCCATGAATATAGATATGGAAGTTTTTGTCCAGTTTTAAAACACTTTTAAAAACCTTGGCCTGTTTTTTTACAGCCTGTTGCGAAATTTCAAAATCATCTGCAATATCAATGGCATTTTCTTGTCGATAGCTAGAATCGAAACTTCGAAATGATTCAATCAAAGTGTTATCTTGAAATACTTCATTCTCAAATTCGGCTTTATCAAAGCTCTCATGATTTTTAAAATAGTCAACGGAACGATTTAGTAAGTCTATTTGATCAGCCTTACTCACTTCAAATTCATTGGGCAATTGTTCAGTTAGGTATGATTTGGTTAATGATAAAAACTGGTTTGTATTATTAATATGGTCGTTTCGATAACCCACTTTCAAAAATTCATTTTGCCAATAATCCGTTTCTGAACTGTTATTATCAATCACAAAAACAGTATAGGGTTCTTCCGTAAATAAAATAAGACATGC
>CANHJJ010000312.1 GCA_947460565.1 Bacteroidota bacterium | reverse complement strand
GGGATAGAGAATTTTCCGAAAGCTATCCAATCAAAAATAGGTACCTCAAAGGAAGTAGCTGCATCGGTATTCATAAAAATGTAGGCAGAGCAAATGAATGGCACAAGGATAGCCAATGAGGCAATCCATCCTGAGGCATGTTTCAATTGCTTACCAAACAATGAAGTAATAAAAAAACCTAAGAGCGGCAATAGCGGGATAAGCATTGCTGGTTTGATTAGGTTCATTTCATTTAATATATTTTCAGTCATATTAATTAGCTTATGGCTCTTAGCTTTAGCCTTTTTCTATTATTCTATAAAAAATTTGAAACTTACACGATTAGAAATTATTTAATCTTTACTTTTCAAATTATAAAACATCCCCCTCCCCCCTTCGCTAACGCACCTCCTATTTCACAAGGGGGAATGCATTATTGTTCATTTCAACATTTCTGTCATCCTGAAATAAGTCGAAGGACATCCACACATTCCCACATTCTCACATTCTCACATTTTGTATTTACCACTTCATTCTGCTCAACACATCAATATCAGTGCTGGCAATATTGCGATAAATACTAACTAATAAAGCTAGTCCAACTGCTACTTCAGCAGCTGCAACCACCATTACAAAAAACACAAATACCTGTCCTTCCAAATTGCCCGAATATGATGAATAACTAACCAACAAAAGGTTAACTGCATTCAACATCAGTTCAACACACATCAAGATGATAATCGCATTTCTGCGAAACAATACACCCATAACTCCAATGCTAAATAAGATGGTACTTAATATCAAATACCAAGTTTGAGGAGTTGAAGGCAAATTTTGAGCTACTTGAATTGTCTCTTGCATATCTTTATATCTTATCTTTCTTTTTTAGCCAATACCACAGCACCTATCATGGCCGAAATAAAAAGGATGGATGAAATTTCAAATGGTAACAAATAATCTGTAAATAGGCTTTTACCTACTGTTTGAACAGTACCTAAGCCCAAATCAGTGGGAGATACATAAACTGGCAATTGTGATGTTCTCAATGATGCCAATAAAGTAAGCATTAGCAAACCACCTGTTACAATGGCAGCCACCTTTATCAAATTTGATTTATGGGGTTCACTTTCTTTATTAAGGTTCAATAACATCACCGTAAATAGCAACAATACCATGATGGCACCAGCATATACTATGATGTGCACAATGGCTAAAAACTGGGCATTTAACATTACATAATGTCCAGCAATGCTAAAAAAACAAACTATCAGTGACAGTACACTGTAAATTGGATTTTTTGAAAAAACCACTACCAATGCACTGAAGATTGATAAGGCTGATAAAATATAAAATATAATTTCGCTTCCCATTTATTCTCTTTAAAAAGTGTCGCAAGTATAAGATTTCAAGCTATAAAATAATAGGTTAATTGTTAACTATTGAATAATGTTTTTTACGCTGACTTACATCTATTCTGTCGTCCATTTTCTCTACCAAAACATCTTTGCCATACACAAACTTACCTCTCGTAAACTCTGATGCAACAATTCTGTCAGTCAAGTATATTGCATCTTTAGGACAAGCTTCTTCACACAAGCCACAATAGATACAACGCAACATATTTATTTCATATTTAGCCGCATATTTTTCTTCTCTGTATAAATGTTCTTCGCCAGCTTTGCGTTCAGCCGCATCCATGGTGATGGCTTCAGCAGGGCAAGACACTGCACATAGTCCACAAGCAGTGCAATTCTCTCTGCCTTCAGCATCGCGTTTTAACACATGCTGCCCACGATACACAGGAGCAAACTCACGTTTTACTTCTGGGTATTTCAAAGTAGCTTTTTTCTTAAACAAATGCTTGATAGTAATCGACAATCCCGCAAAGATGGCAGGAAGATAAAGCCTTTCAGCCAAGGTCATCTCCTTTTGTACTACTTGTTGTGCTCTATTTGTTAATTGCATTTTTATAAATTATGAATTATAAATGTTGAATTATGAATTGAATTCAACAGTCAAACTTTACTTTAAACATTAATTTCTTATCCAGATTAAAACAGCTCCTGATATAAGCATATTGATAATTGACAAAGGCATCAACCATTGCCATCCCAGTCTCATTAATTGATCATATCGGAAACGCGGAATGGTCCAACGAATCCACATGAAGAAGAAAATGAAGAATATGATTTTACCAAACAAAACTGCTACACTTATTAAACTAACAATGTTAGCTGGCAATATTTCTTGAAGATAAGAGATACCAGGGAAATTATACCCACCAAAAAACAAACAAGAAATGACTGCAGCTGATATAAACATATTGATGTATTCGGCAAATAAATATAAACCCAGTTTCATAGATGAATATTCTGTATGAAAACCACCAATCAATTCACTTTCTGATTCAGCTAAATCAAATGGTGTACGGTTACATTCAGCAAAAGCACAAATTAAGAATATTAGGAATGCTACTGGTTGGTAAAATACATTCCAATTCATTCCAGAAATATTTATAAAGCCATAAAGCTTGCCTGTACCTTGGTTTTCAACCATTGAATTTAGGCTTAAAGAGCCATCATTCATCAATAGAATAGCTATTACACTCATGCCCATGGCCAACTCATAGCTAATCATTTGACTTGAAGCACGAATAGCACCCAACAAAGCAAATTTGTTATTTGAAGCCCATCCACCAATCATAATTCCGTAAACGCCCAAACTTACTACTCCTAAAACATAAAGAATACCAATATTAATATCCGCTACTTGAAGGTTATATTTTACACCACTAATTTCCAGAGGCAATCCCCATGGAATAACGGCACTTGTCATCAAGGCCGTTACCATAAAAATACATGGACCTAAGATAAACAGCCACTTGTTGGAAACATTGGGAATAATTTCTTCTTTCAAAAACATTTTCACCCCGTCAGCAATAGGCTGCAATATTCCGAAAGGACCTGCTCTATCAGGACCAATCCTATCTTGCAAGAAAGCTGCAATCTTTCTTTCTCCATAAGTAGAGTATGCTGCAATACCAAGACTTATTAAAAATATGATAAGGATGAGCAAAGTCTTAAATAGTATCAGTGTCATTAGTTTGCTTTCTCCTCAATTGATAAAGGTTTAACAACATTTAATTTAAATTCAGTAGGTTTAACAAATACCTCGTAATGATTAGCCGAAATAACTGAATGGTGGCTAATAGGAGCTGGTTTTTCAACTGTCCAATCACTTGTTTTTTTCTTATCAAAGCGACAAGTGTTACAAATAAATTCCTCTACTTCGCCCCACTGGTCTTTTCGACCTGTAACCCTTAATACTTCTTCGCCTTTAAACCATAAATTTACTTTACCAGTGCATTTATCACAATCTCTGTGGGC
>CANHJJ010000311.1 GCA_947460565.1 Bacteroidota bacterium | reverse complement strand
ATCCAATGCGAAGGTCATATTTGTCTAAATCATAAAATATTCCTTGAAGTGTAAAGTCCACTTCTGGTGCAGGTATTGGGTCCAGGTATAAAGTAATTTCAATTGTTGAATCTTTGCTAATTCCTTTGCTTGAAATGGCAGTAGTTGCGCTTGAGAAATACTTTTCTTTACTTGCAAAAACACTTAACAGATTGTTCAAAGGAAGCTCTCCGACAAACTCACCTTTTTCGTTTGATTTGATGCTGTATATATTTTTCCCCATGCTATCATTCAATACCACTATGGCACTTGTAGGTTGGTTCTCGTCACGGTCAATGGTTTTAACCTTTAGCATAAATACATAAGGTTTGATGGTAATGCTGTAAATATCATCATCGCCTAGGCCACCCTCTCTGTTCGAACTAATATAGGCTATAGGTTTGTCAGCTTGTCGTTTACTTTTGGGTATAAAATTGATACCAAAATCATCTCCACCCGAGTTGATGGGATATTGAATGTTTACAGCCTTTTTAAAGGTACTTGAAGAGTCTTGCGTTTTAAAAACATCAAGACCGCCCATTCCTATATTTCCTTTGCTTGAATAGTAAATTACACCCTCTTCATCAACAAAAGGAAACATATCATCTTCATTGGTATTTACATTGGGTCCAAGATTTACGGGTTTGCCCCATTTGTTTTTTACCTCATCATAAAAGCAATAGTATAAATCCTTTTCACCATAACCATCAGGCATATCGCTGCTAAAAAACAAACGCTTGCCGTCTGCACTTAATGCGGGGTGTCCACAGCTAAAGGAATCAGAATTGAAAGGTAATAGGGTAGGAGCTATCCAAGAATTGTTTTGAAAATAACTCACATAAATTTTACAGTTCATTCCCTTACCATCTATGCCATTGCATTGGGTAAAATACATGGTGCTAGCGGTGCTGTCAATCCAAGCGGTTCCGTCATTAAAATTGGTATTTACTGCACCTTTCACATTGCTTGGTTTTGAAAAAGCATCGCCTACTAAATTGGCTTCAAAAAAATCACTGCACTTCTGACCAGTCCATTCAAATATTTCGTTGCCTTGAGCCTCTTTTCTTGAGGATGACCATATAAGTTTGTTGTTGTTGAAAAAAGGAGAGTAGTCACTAAATTCGGTATTGATTTCTTTAATATTTTTGATGGTAAATTTTTCTGGGTTGGCTTTCCAGCTTTGCGCCACTATGCAAGATTGTTGGGCTAGTTTACCTTTGGCATCAGTGGGTATTTCAAACAAAAAATCATAAAACTGCCTTCCTGCATCATCATATCGTTCAAAGTTTTTAAGCAATTGTCCGTAGCTGTATAGAATATTTGGGTCGGGGTATTTTGAATTAATGGTCTCTTCAAACCATTTGATGGCTTGCTTGTAATTATTGCTTCTTCTATAACTTTCAGCTATGTTGAACAGCGTTTTTTGTTTGAGTTCCTCTTCTTTTATTTTGGCAAAAGCCTTTTTATAAAAACCTGCTGCAGTATTGTATTTCTTGGCAGCAAAGGCTGCATTGGCTTTATCCAGATCTAAGGTATAGGCTGGAGCAGGCGCTTGGGCTTTTGCAAAAAGGCAGTATAAAATGCTTATCAGTAGAAAACGGTATCTCATAAATCTTATTACCATTCAAATTAAACGAAAAGTGAATATAAAATGGCATAAAATAATTTTAATCTTGGAGCCAATGTATCAGACACATTTTATTATTCATGGATAATGAATGAAATATTGGATTATCGCTAAAAAAATAGGATAATTGTGTTATGCAAAAACCTCATTTTTGGTAAAATCATTCAGTACATATAACAATGAAAAAACATTGGTTGATGCCCTAAAGGCTGAAGACAAACAAGCGTTTAGCTATTTGTATGATAATTATTCAGATGCATTGTATGGTGTTATCAATCGCATCGTTTTGAGTGATGAAATTGCGGGAGATATATTACAGGAGGTATTTGTAAAAATTTGGAAGAATATTGATAATTATTCAAGGGAGAAAGGAAGCATTTTTACTTGGATGATGAACATTAGCCGTAATGCAGCTATTGATCAAATTCGTTCTAGGCAATATCAGAATGAGGCTCAAAACCAAAGCATTGAAGATTTCGTATATGATATTGACAAGAGTGAGCAAGTGAACTCACAAGTAGATCATATTGGTTTAAAAGAGGTTTTAACAATGTTGAAACCTGAGCATAAAATTTTGATTGATAAAGTATATTTTGAAGGCTATACCCAAGAGGAAATTTCGCAAGAATTGGATATGCCTTTGGGAACTGTTAAAACAAGAATTCGTGCTGCCATGCAGCATTTACGACAAATATTAAACGTGCAGAAAACGTGAATATAGAAGCATACATAGAATCGGGTTTTTTAGAAGGTTATGCCATGGGACTTTGCGATGAAGCAGAGCAAATGGATGTTGTAAGACTTTGTAAAATGTACCCTGAGTTACAAGCCGAGTTGGATCGTATCCAAGCTGATCTCGCCTTCTATGCCCAAAGCCATGCCAAGAAATCCCCAGCCCACATCAAACAAGCCATTTTTGATGAGATTGACGCAATCGAAAAGCCTGTCACAAAAATTAAAATACATAGCAAAAACGAAGTTTATCAGGAAGAAGAAAAGCCATCTATGTTTAATAATAAATGGTTGATAGCGGCTTCGGTAACCATGTTTGTTTTGAGTAGCATCACCAATGTGATTTTGTACAGCAAGTGGAAAGACGCCAATCAGCAAATGATTGCTTTAAATGCTGAAAAAAGCTTGCTTGCTGAAAACACCAAAAACAATCAAGTTAAAATGGACTTGATGAAAAACGAGATGGAGATTATAAGCAGCCCTGAAGTCACAAAAGTGATGATGAAAGGCATGGAAAAATCTCCTGAAAGCATGGCCATGGTATATTGGAACAAAAACACACGTGAGGTATTTATTGAAGTAAAAAAACTACCACCACTTGCCGATGGTATGCAATACCAATTATGGGCCATTGTTGACGGAAAGCCAATGGATGCCGGTATCTTACCCATGGAGTCAACAGACTCAAGCTTAATAAAAATGAAAGACTTTGGCGAAGCCCAAGCTTTTGCTATCACACAAGAAAAAATGGGGGGCAGCCCAAGCCCTACCATGACCGAAATGCTGGTGACGGGTGGGATATAGTCAGATAGTAGTAATGATGTATTGGATTCAAACAAATTTTTTATCCTTGGTTTGAGTCCCCGCAAACCAAACCAATTTACAGAAGGTTTGGAACGGATAGCAAGCATGGACAAAAATTAATGCAATTCTTTTTGTAATTCGGATAGCTGTATATCCAGTCCTTTTCGGCCTTTGTTGGTATTCCTTCAACAACAAGTATAT
>CANHJJ010000310.1 GCA_947460565.1 Bacteroidota bacterium | reverse complement strand
TAATCCACCCACAATAAAAGTATCTTGACTTGGAACTCCCATTGCATAGGCAAATACTGAAAAAACGGAACCGAAAATAGTATTCAAACTTAAATGGTTGATATCAATACCAATTGAACTAAGATTTAGTCCGGTAGTTGCTAATAAAACCCCAATTTTCGCTAGAATCATATTTACCAATGCAATTAATGCAATGAAACCAATTAACATGGCTATTACATTCAGGGACACTTTCAATCCATCACTCGCACCATGACTAATGGCATCTAACAAATTGGCATGAGATTTTTTCACCTCTAATTTCACGGCACCTTTTGTGGCTGATTCTTCAGTTTCAGGGTAAACAATTTTGGAAATAACCAAAGCAGCGGGAGCAGCCATAATACTTGCAGCCAAAAGATAAGGAGCTGGCACACCCATAGAAATATATACGGCCATTACCCCTCCTGCGATACAAGCCATGCTACCACTCATACTAGCCAATAATTCACTCATGGTCATTGTACTCAAATAAGGTTTAATCATAATTTGAGCTTCAACCTGACCAACAAATGCACTTGCTACATTAGAAAGGGCTTCACTGCCGCTCACTCTCATCAAGGTGTGCACTATTCTGGCAAAAAAAGAAACTATGATTTGCATCAAACCAATGTGGTAGGCAATATTTACTAATACCGCCACAAAAATGATGGTTGGCATTATCTTGAACATAAATAAGAAACTGTATTGGTCACCAAAAATAGGTTTCAACAATTCTGGTTTAATCAAACCTCCGAATACAAATTCTCCGCCTTTGTCGGCTAGTTGAAGTAGTTGCTCGATTTTATGTCCTACCCATGCAAATAAATTTTGACCAGGTGAAGTTTTCAAAATAAATAGTGCTAGTAATAATTGTAATCCCAAACCACTAAATACTAATCTATAGTTGATTGCCTTTCGATTATTCGAAAATAAAAAGGCGATTGCTAATATTAGTATTATACCAAATACTCCGGTAAATCTTTCCATAGTTTACTATTTTTTCTTGTTGTTAATTTCGTCACGAATCCTAGCGGCCAATGCATAATCCTCCACCTTTAGGGCTTCATCTAATTGTTTGTTTAATTCCTCTATACTCATAGAAGACATGTTCTTTTTCATTTCAACCATTGGGTTGTCATCATCCTCTTCATCATCAATCATATCCGGCATATTGGGACTTTCGTCATTCACCTCGATACCTGCTTGTTCCATTATATCTTCGTAGGTATATATTGGGCATTTAAACCGAACAGCCAAAGCAATAGAGTCGCTTGTTCGCGCATCAATTTCGCGCATTTCTCCATGTTGTTCACATATTAATTTGGCGTGAAAAACACCTTCATGTAAGTTATAAATGATAATTTCGACTATTTGAATTTCAAATTGCTTGCAAAAATTTAGAAATAAATCGTGGGTCATGGGCCTAAATGGTACAATTTTTTCAATCTCAATGGCAATTGCTTGCGCCTCAAAACTACCAATAACAATAGGTAAACGCCTAGTTCCATTGCTTTCGCCAAGTATTAATGTATAAGAACCACTGCTGGTTCCAGTGCTTAATCCTAATACGTTAAGCTTTATTCTACTCATTACTAATATTCCTTCTTCTATGAGCAAACGAATTAACTAAAAAATATTTTGTATAAGCAAACATTTTTAATAACACCCATGTGCAGATGAAACAATTATGGCATTTTTTGATTTTTTTGGTATTTTTGTTATGAATTAACAATTAAGGAGAGAGATTATGACGGTGTTTAAATCATCAAAAAGTGCCACTTTCAACCCTCAGGAAATAAATATTATTAACTCAGGGACAAGCATACACGGTGATGTGCAATCAGAAGGAGATTTGCGCGTTGACGGGACAGTGAAGGGTAATATTCAAGTTAAAACCAAACTGGTTTTAGGTCCATCTAGCAAGGTGGAGGGCAATATAAAGGCACAAAATTGCGATATATCAGGCAATGTAACTGGGAATGTTAATATTGCAGAACTATTGACAGTAAAAGCCACAGCTAGCATCACAGGTGATATTAATTCAACCAAATTGATTATTGAATCGGGTGCTGAGTTTAATGGCAAAAGCACCATGGGAATTAGTAAAGCTAGCTCTAATGGACACCAAAAACCTGTAAACCCTATTGATGTAAAACCAGCAGTAAAAGTTGAAAACTAATACTGAGCCCAAAGATACGTCAGAGAAATTTAGAGCCATTGTAAAGTATAGCAATATTGCCTTTCAAATGATTGGCATTATTGTGATTGGGACCTTTTTAGGATTTTGGATTGACAAGTATTTTCAATTGAAATTCCCCATTTTCACTATTGTACTTATTCTCCTATCACTTTTTGGAGCTATCTATTCTGTGGTAAGAGAGTTTCTGAAGAAATAATCACTTCAATTTATCGTTGTTTTTGTGCCTTAGTTCATCTCTCTTGGTTTTCTTAGCCACGTTTTTTTCAAAAGCTTCAGTCAAATTAACCCCGGTTTGATTAGCAAGGCAGATCAATACCCACATTATATCGGCCATCTCATCGGCCATATCAATATTTTTATCGCTTTCTTTAAAACTCTGTTCACCATATTTCCTAGCCATTATTCTGGCCAACTCACCCACTTCTTCCATCAATATGGCAGTATTTGTTAGTTCATTAAAATACCTAACCCCAACTGTTTTTATCCAATGGTCTACCTGCGCTTGCGCTTCTTCTATTGTCATTGCTATTCTTTATTTTTGGTATCAATAATAATTGTTACAGGGCCATCATTAAGCAGACTTACCTTCATGTCGGCACCAAACTCTCCTGTTTGAATGGGCTTTCCTAATTCCTTCTCAAATTGGGTAATACACTTGTGATACATAGGTATGGCAAAATCTGGTTTTGATGCTTTTATGTATGAAGGTCTATTACCTTTTTTGGTGGATGCATGTAAGGTAAATTGACTAACCAATAAAAGCTCTGCATTCAAATCTTTAATTGATAAATTCATCACACCTGATTCGTCATTGCAAATCCTAAGGTTTACAATTTTGGTGCAAAGCCAAGCAATATCCTCATCTGTATCTGCGTCTTCAATACCCAATAAAACCAATAAGCCTTGGCCTATTGAGCCTATGACATTGCCATCCACTTTCACTTGCGCTTCTGAAACTCTTTGAATAACTGCCTTCATAAACTATTCGTAAATGTCATCATTGCTCATGATGCTCAAATAACTGTGGTACCTTTCAGGGCTTATGATATTTTCTTCTACAGCTTTAATAATTGAACAGCCAGGTTCATTCATGTGCTTGCAGTTGTTGAATTTGCATTTTCCAATAAAGGATTTCATTTCTTTGAAATAATGAGAAATCTCTCT
>CANHJJ010000309.1 GCA_947460565.1 Bacteroidota bacterium | reverse complement strand
ACTCATCAGAACTGGTAACATCGCCATACATCATCACAAATTGTTCCCAAACGCCTTCAATTTTCGACACATCTAACTTACGTTTCATCTCAGGGTTGAATAAGGAATAAACTGAATCGAATTGTTCTTTTTGAAACCACTCAAAAGCCTTGTTAGACCTTAATATGACTAAGTCACGCTGGGCAAAGGATTGGTTACAAAAAAATAGAATAGATAAAAAAAGTAGTATCAGGATTTTGATGAATTTCATAAATGTTGTGTGTGTTACTAATCCACTTTCAAGCCTAATTTTTTCAAATATTTATCGGCAAGGGCTTTTTGTTGGCTGCTCAAATCCACATCTTCACCCATGATAAATGCTTGTTCAATGGTATTGGTTCTCATGTCTAATACATCACCAGTACAAATCATAATGCTTGCATCTTTTCCTTTTTCAATACTACCCATTTGTGCATCTACACCCATTATTTTAGCAGCATTAAGAGTAATGGTGGCAAGCGCTTCTTCTTTGCTTAAACCATAGCTAGCGGTAGTACCTGCATTGAAAGCCAAATTACGTGCTTCCCAACTTCCACTTCTGCTAATGGCTACTAGTATGCCTGCCTTCATTAATTGTGCGGCTGTTTTATAGGGTTGGTCAACATCCTCGGCACTGCGCTGTGGCAAACGATGGATATTGGTTAATACCACAGGAATATTATTTTCTTTGATGATGTCTGTTACCAAATAAGCATCAGCTGCATCTATCAATACCATTTTAACCGTAGGGTATTTCTTAATAAAATTAATAGCAGTGATGATGCCTTTGGCCGAATTCACGTGCACATATAATTTGGCTTGAGAACTAAATAGCGGCTTCATGGCATTCAAGCGTGCATTGAAGGTTTCAGGCTTTTGTAATTTGCTATATTGCTCTGCTTGTTCAAAAATATCTGAGAGCTGTTGCATCTCCTTTTCAATATGTGCTTTTTGCTCTTCGGCATTCCCGTATGGATTGAACTCAGGCCAATTAATATGCACACCATCATCTTTCTTGTACGCTGCATCTTCCCAATTCCAACCTTGTGTTTTCATTAAGCTTGATGTGCCACTAATAAGTCCACCTTGAGGCACTACCTGAGTGAAAAGAATACCATTAAATACAAGTGTAGGTATAATTTTAGAATCTGTGTTATAAGCTATGAGTGCACGCACATTGGGGTTCACCGAACCCTGCTCATTAAAATCTCTTGTGGCACGAGCCGCATCTATTTCGTTCAAGCCCACTATGGTATTCATGCCTATCAAACCCGGGTAGATATGTTTTCCTTTAGCATCAATGGTTTTAGCGTTTTTATATAAGGTATTTAGGGTTTTACCAACCATCTCAATTTTTCCATTGCTAAGCACCACTACGCCATTTTCATAAATTTCTCCATTACCCACATGTATGGTAGCACCTGTAATGATGGTGGTTGTTTTCTGGGCTGAAAGGCCAAAGCCTATTAAGCATAATGATAATAGAAATATAGATTTTTTGAATGTAGTTAGCGACATGGTTTAAATTTTTACAAAGCAAGAATAAGATAATTTTGAAAGAAAGTCTAATTGCAATTTGAGTTAACTTTCAATATAATAACTAATTTGAAAACATCCAATTAACATTATTAAATGTTTGGTATGCCAACAATCCATTTTTTTTTGATAACACGAATTTTCTTATTTCCAAAGGATTTGCATTACTAGTAAGAGCCAAATCCATTCTATAAATATCATGATACATTTTATTATTTAATATTGAATCGCCTACATAAATTAATCCTTCTTTTTGATCAATTTTATTCGGATAATAATATAGTTTCTTAACTAATTTTAAACTATCAAGGCTTAAAGTAAAGTAACAAGAAGAATAATTCCCACTATTCAAATCAAACGACCCACTGAACTCATTTGAACCAGATTGAGTACTTAATTGAAAACGCCAACTTGAACCAGATAATAAAGAATGATAATTTACTGCATAACTTTCATATCCTTGATATGTTGGGCATTTTCCTTCTTTTGAACTTAATTGATTGTTTCCATTTATAAAGTTGTCAAGAGAATAATGAATTATGTCTGTGAGTCCATTGTCAGAAAGCATATACAATGCAGTATCCTGACGCGGACCTTGCGAAAACCATTCTTTTTGGCTCGCACTTATGCCCTGATAGGAATCAACTTTTTTAGGACATTCACATGTTACAAAAAGTAGTACAAATAACATTAGAATTAATATGCTTTTCTTGCCCATATTTCATTGTTTGAAAACTTAAAACCAATTAAACCTTTTCCTGATTGAAAATAGTATGCTTTAACAACCTGTTCATATCCCTGTCGCAAACTTGGAACTTCATATACCTGATGATATAAAGAATCTAAAATAATGATATCATTCTTTTTATATGTTGAACTGTCTTTTAAAACAAATTCACAATAATTTGAACCAATCCTAATATTAATTTTATCAGAAAGGTTTATAATATCCTTTAGTGTAATTGTATCGCTGCAAGCTCGCTCAATAAGATTCAACATTCTATCCATATTAATATAAAAAGGAACTTGGCTATTGATAAGTCTGTAATTATGAATACTACCTAAAACGTAGTTGTAATCTCTTGTAACACATGATCCACCGCTCAAATCTTGATTTAAATATAATTCGTATTCATTATTATTATCCTTATAACGATTAATTTTAAAAAAGAATTTTGCTCCATTGCTATTAGCAAATAATATGGAATCCAAACCCATTTCAGGCAACCACTTTTCGCTTTCTTTTGTGAAGCTAACATTGCCCAAACTTTTAGCATTTGAATAATTCATTTCACAACCTCCGCTAGTATGACAAGATTGTAATGCACAGAGTACTACAGAAACCACAAAAGCTGATAAATAATTATATATTCCAGTTAGCATTAAAAAAAATTGTTTAGTTAAAATTATTCCATTGACCTTTTTGTCCATTTTGAACACAAAAAATATGAAATCTTATAAATGATAAATCAAGCAAATAGATGTTTGATCTAGGCTCAACAATCAATTAACTCTCTTTATATAAAACCCAAAAATCCATAATCTTATTTCACATCAGCACCTAAATTCCATAAAGCAAAACTCCATACATCGGCAGCTTCTTCAATCATCTTAGCGGTGGGCTTGCCTGCACCGTGTCCAGCCTTACTGTCTATGCGACCAAGAACAGGATTTGAGCCTTTATGCTTGGCTTGCAAAGTGGCCAAAAACTTAAACGAGTGTGCTGGCACAACCCTATCGTCATGGTCGGCAGTACATACCAAAGTAGCAGGATAAGAAACGCTGTCTTTTACATTATGTAATGGTGAATACTTTATCAAATAATCAAATTGTTT
>CANHJJ010000308.1 GCA_947460565.1 Bacteroidota bacterium | reverse complement strand
CCTAAAGATGTTATCTTAAAAGTAGCTGGTATTCTTACCGTAAAAGGTGGTACAGGTGCTATCGTTGAATACTTTGGAGAAGGTGCTACTAGCATGAGTTGTACTGGTAAAGGAACCATTTGTAATATGGGTGCTGAAATTGGTGCCACTACATCTACATTTGGTTATGACGAAAGTATGGAGCGATATTTACGTTCAACTGGTCGTGCTGATGTAGCTGATTTGGCCAATGGAGTTAAACATCATTTGACAGCAGATGCTGATGTATATGCAAATCCTGAAGCATACTTCGATCAAGTAATAACAATCGACCTAAATACTTTAGAGCCTCATTTGAATGGTCCTTTCACTCCAGATTTAGCTACTCCAGTTAGCGAAATGAAAGCTTTGGCAGCTAGCAATGGTTGGCCATTGAAAGTAGAATGGGGTTTAATAGGTTCTTGTACAAATTCATCTTACGAAGATTTAAGCAGAGCGGCTTCTATAGCTAAGCAGGCAGTTGACAAAGGATTGGTAACCAAAGCTGAATTTGGTATCAACCCAGGCTCTGAGCAAGTAAGATATACAGCAGAGCGTGATGGTTTATTAAAAACTTTCACAGACCTAAATGCTTCAATATTTACCAATGCTTGCGGACCATGTATTGGTATGTGGGATAGGGTAGGAGCAGAGAAGGCAGAAAAGAATACCATCGTTCACTCTTTTAATAGAAACTTTGCAAAACGTGCAGATGGTAATCCAAATACTTTTGCATTTGTTGCCTCTCCTGAAATGGTGGCAGCTATTGCTATTGCTGGTGATTTGTCTTTCAATCCAATAACAGATACTTTAATAAACAACAAAGGTGAGGCGGTAAAATTAGACCCACCGCATGGCGATGAATTGCCTACTAAAGGATTTGCTGTAGAAGATGCAGGTTTTGTTGCTCCAGCTGCTGATGGTAGTTCAATTCAAGTAGCAGTATCACCCACTTCAGATCGTTTGCAATTATTAGATCCATTTACAGCTTGGGAGGGCACTGACCTTAAAGGCTTGAAGTTATTAATAAAAGCAAAAGGCAAATGTACAACTGACCATATCTCAATGGCTGGCCCATGGTTGAAGTACCGCGGTCACTTGGATAATATTTCAAACAATATGTTGATTGGTGCTGTGAATTTCTTTAACGAAAAAACAGATAATGTGAAAAACCAATTAACAGGTGAATTTGCGGCTGTGCCAAAAGTACAACGTGATTATAAAGCTAAAGGTATTGGTAGTTTGGTAGTGGGTGATGAAAACTATGGTGAGGGCAGCAGTCGCGAGCATGCAGCTATGGAACCTCGTCATCTAGGTGTACGTGCTGTATTGGTGAAATCATTCGCACGTATTCATGAAACCAATTTGAAAAAACAAGGCATGTTGGCTTTGACTTTTGCTGATAAAGCTGATTATGAAAGAATCCAAGAAGATGATGTGATTGACATCAATGGCTTGACATCATTTGCACCTAACACTGCACTGGAATTGGTATTAACCCATAAAGATGGTTCGAAAGAAACCATTATGGTCAACCATACCTATAATGAGCAACAGATAGAGTGGTTCAAAGCAGGTGGTGCTTTGAATATCATTAGAGCAAGTGTAGCTAAATAATTAGTAAGCATTAATAAAAAAAAGCGATCCAAGGGTCGCTTTTTTTATGCTACTAAATGTAATATCTAATTTGAATTTACATTAAAAACTTATATGTAGTAAGTATAACCAATTGCCTATTTAAATCAAAGCACCCTTTGGTGTTACTTCACCAGGTTTCATATCATCTAAGCGGATATCGCCAATACGAACTCTTACCAGTCGAAGGGTTGGAAAACCTACAGCAGCGGTCATTTTACGCACTTGCCTAAATTTTCCTTCTTGTAATACAATGGCTAGCCATGAATAAGGGCGGTGTTGCCCTGCACGAGTTGGAGGGCAGCGTTCTTCAAAATTAGGGTCTACTATTTTCCATGCTTTGCATGGTTTGGTGAGGATGGCTTCTTTTTTAATAACCAAATGCAAACCTGCTTTCAATTGCGCAATGGCTTCATCTGTTATTTCACCATCCAATTGCACCCAATATTCTTTTTCTATAGAAGCACTTCTAATTTGAACGCTCAGTTTACTATCTGAGGTCATCATCAATAAGCCTTCACTGTCTTCATCCAAACGTCCAACAGGGTATACTCCTTTGGGGAAATCAAACAATTCAGAAAGTCCTCTTTTCTTTTTATAACCTTCGGTGCCCAATTGGCTTAACATGCCATAAGGTTTGTATAGAATGTAGTGGTGATGTGTTGACATTATTTCTTTTTCTTCAATGGCTCTAATAGGTATTCAAGCCCATTGATTTTTATTTCATACAATGTTTCAAGTTGTTGACCTAATTTACCTTGAGGAAAGCCTTTGCTCTTATACCATTCGATATAATAGCTTGGTATATCACAAAGCAATACACCTTTGTATTTGCCATAAGGCATGCGGGTTTCAACAATCCCTATTAAAATATCTTTGTTGCTATACTCCAATTAATTTACAAAAGTGTGATGCCTTCATTGCTAAGGCTAATTTTCTTATCTTTATATAAATTACCAATGGTCATTTTAAATGTTTTTTTGCTCATGCCAAAAACATCGTAAATAATATCGGGGTCAGACTTATCATGATATGGCAAGAACCCTTTATTGCTTTGTAAAAGGTTGAGGATTTTGGTGCCTTCATCACTCACTTTTTCATAGCCACGTTTGCCTGGCATGATATCAAGTTTGTTTTCTTCTTTAACCTTTTTCACATATCCTTGGATTTTATCTCCAATTTTCAGAGCATTGAAAACATCATTATAATGCATTAAGCCAATGTGAATATCATTCACAATACATAGAAATCCAATATCTGTAGGTCGATAAACAGTAATATTGATGCTGTCTTTTTCAGCAAGGGTTAAGTTTTCATTACTCAAGAATTTCTCTAGTTTTTCAGTAGCAGTAATACGTTCACTTACCTCATCAAAATAGATTTTCACCAAATGCATTTCATCTTTATGTACTTCGTTCCATTGGTTTGATTTAGGTAAAAGAAGGTCTTTAGGAAGTCCCCAATCTAGGAATGCACCAAAGTTTGAAATATCTATGACCTTTAGCAATGCAATATCTCCTACAACTGCTTTAGGGCTTAGGGTTGTAGCTATCAAACGGTCTTCAGAATCGTAGTAAAGAAATACCTTGATGGTATCTCCAATGGCTAAATCTTTTGGTGCAGAATTGTTGGGCAATAAAATTCCCGAAGCGCCATCATCCAGAAAGAAACCAAATTCTGCTTTTTGCATCACCTTCAACTCATTGTAATTTCCTATCTGTATCATACTTGCGGGATATTTT
>CANHJJ010000307.1 GCA_947460565.1 Bacteroidota bacterium | reverse complement strand
GATTTTCTCATAGTCCTCAGGGTTATGGACAAAATCAAGCTTGGAGCAATCAAGTATAACAATTCTTAGATTGCTGCTAGAATGGAGGTAATCGAAGTAGGTTTTTTGGAGATTTATTAGGTATTCATCCTCAATTTCCTGCTCATATACTCGGCCACGGTTATTGATATTCCATTTTAGTTTTTCAACTGGGCTGTGCAGATATAGCAATAAATCTGGCTGCTGTATTTGTTGGTTAATTATTTCGAAGAGTTTGTAATACAAATTATACTCATCCTCATCCAAAGTGACTTTTGAAAACAATAAGCACTTTGGAAAAACATAGTCAGACACAATGTGATTAATGAATAAATCATGGTCTGTAAGTTGTATTTTTAATTGATTAAAGCGAGCTGCCAAAAAACTCATTTCAAGAGGGAAAGCATAGCGCCTTTGGTCTTTATAAAATTTAGGTAAAAACGAATTATCTTCAAATTCCTCAAGTATGAGCTTTGCCTGAAGCCATTGCGACAATTTATTGGCAAGGGTTGATTTACCCGCACCAATGTTTCCTTCAACAGCAATATAGCGATATGGAATTGGATTTTGGCTCAAACTTGTGTTTGGTTATTTTGTAAGTATTGTGAGAATTAAAAACCGCAAATAAATGTTTAGCATGACCAACATTCCTACAATTTTTCCACTTTACCTGCATCACTACAATTATCTAACAGCGTATCAATAGTTTTACTATATGTGGGGTGAATATATTGTGGTAATATCTCTTGTAATGGAATTAAGGTAAACCTCCTGGTATGCAAATAGGGGTGAGGTACTTTCAAATTTGGATTATCGATAGTATCATTTCCGTAAAATAAGATATCGATATCAATAACCCTTTCAGCCCATTTTTCTGTTCGTTCTCGACCCATTTGTTTTTCAATACCAAGGATTATTGTCAAAACTTCATTTGCTGTCTGATTGCTTTTTATAGCAACAACTTGGTTGTAAAAATCTGCTTGATTTAGCTTGCCCCAAGCAGCTGTTTTATATAGGCTTGAAGCCATAATGATAGGAGATAGGCGATTTTCAATATGGTGTATAGCTGTTTTCAAACAAGCTAGTGAATCTCCCATATTGCTGCCCAAAAGCAATACAACTATTTTAGCTTCCATTAGCCTAAAACCAATTGAAGCGTGTTACGTGTTTTCTGTTCGATAAATAACTTACGGCCATCGGATAATTTTTTTAACAATTCATCTGTATGATTTGTAATTGTGAGAATTTCAAGCCCTGAGTTACTTTTTATATTATAATTTAAAGCCAATTCAGATAACAACTTTTCTGTTTTTTCTTCCTCATTATCTATACATACACTGAAGCTAATGGCCGAATTTTGCATTAAATTTATTTTCACCTTGTGACGAGAAAACACAAAAAATATATTACTCAAATTATCTTCTACTATAAATGAGAAATCTTTACTAGAAATAGAAATTAGTAATTGGTTGTTTTTGCTGATAAATGTGGGTACCTGCTCCTCTAATACTTTTCCAACGCCTACTACCGTTCCATTTTCATCTGGCTGTATAAATGATTTTACATACAAAGGAATATGCTTGCTTTGCAAGGGTTGAATGGTTTTAGGGTGAATTACTGTGGCTCCATAATACGCCATTTCAATGGCTTTTGGGTAGCTCAATGCATTTAATTTCACAGCATCCGGAAACTTTTTGGGGTCTGCATTCATTACCCCTGCCACGTCCTTCCAAATGGTAACATTCTCGGCATTTAGTCCATAAGCAAAAATAGCAGCGGTATAGTCAGATCCCTCTCTGCCAAGGGTTACAGTGTGATTGTCTTTGTTTTTTCCAATAAAACCCTGCGTTATCACCATTTGCTTTTTCACAATGGGTTTCAATTTATTACCAATCAAACTTTCAGTGGTTTTCCAATCTACTTTTCCTTCGCGGTATGTATTATCTGTGACAATAAAATTTCGAGCATCCATCCAACGGTTGCGTATTCCTGAATCATTTAAAAATGCGCTTATTATTCTTGATGAGAAAATCTCACCATAACTTACAATTTGATCGTAAATGGCATCAAAACTGCCATCAGGGACACTTTCTAACTCACAATCAAGTTCAATAAACAGATTTTCGATATCGTCATAAGCATGACTCGCAGCATCTTTAAGAAGATGTTTTATAATGTCATCATGAAAGGTTTTTACCTCGTTAAATAGATTGTTTTTGCTTTCATTTTCATTGTTGTAATATGCCTTTGCCAATAGTTCTAAGGCATTGGTGGTTTTCCCCATGGCTGATACTACTATCAATAATTCCTGATTGGCATATTGCTTTAAAATATCTGCTACATTCCTTACTGACTCTGCATTTCTTACCGATGCTCCCCCAAATTTAAATACTTTCATGATTCTGTATTCCCCCAATTTTGTTTGTCATTGGCAAATGTAGGTATTTGTAGTTAAGTCGAAAAAGGAATTGTGAATAGTACAAATCACATCAATACAAGCTATTAAAGGTGAACTAATAATATTATTTGTAAATAAAGGCTCATGGTGTTTAATTCGAAAGTATGAATATTGATTTAACCGGAAAGAATGCATTGGTATGTGGCAGCACAAAAGGAATTGGCTATGCCATAGCTTTACAATTTGCAAAACTTGGTGCAAATGTCACTCTAATGGCACGAAATGGTGGTTTGCTTGAACGTGTGGTAAGAGACCTAGACACTAGCATAGGACAAAAGCATAATTTTATCGTGGCTGATTTTTCAAAGCCAGAGAGTGTGAGAGCAGCCATTGACGCCAAAGTTAATTCACATACAATCTACCATATTTTGGTTAACAATAGTGGAGGGCCTAGCCCTGGACCAGCTCATTTGGCAAAAGAAGAGGAGTTCATATCTGCTTTGAATTCTCATTTGCTTAGTAGTCATCATTTGATGCAATGTGTAATTGATGGCATGAGACAATCAAATTATGGAAGAATCATAAATATCATATCTACAAGTGTAAAAATACCTTTAAAAGGATTAGGCGTTTCAAACACCGTAAGAGGTGCTATGGCAAGCTGGAGCAAGACTTTGGCAACAGAGCTAGCACCATTTGGCATTACGGTAAACAATATTTTACCGGGTGCAACTTCAACCGATAGATTAAAACAAATCATTGAAGGAAAAGCTGAAAAACAAAACGAAAGTGCCGATGATGTAAGTAAAGAAATGCTAGCCGAAATTCCCATGAAGCGTTTCGCCACACCTGAAGAAATTGCCTTTGCTGCTAGTTTCTTAGCGAGCGAATATGCCTCATATATTACAGGTATTAACATGCCCGTAGATGGCGGAAGAACAGGTTGTTTGTAAGCAATTTCAAAACTATTCTCTAGCTTATTT